>JAMPKV010000001.1:600000-841231 GCA_039962225.1 Microcoleus sp. AS-A8 | reverse complement strand
GGAAATCTTGTGGAGGGATGAAGCAACTGGGGTCGCTGAAGCGTTCAAAACACCATCCTACGGGCGAGGTCGCAGAAACCCCGCCCTCAACAACGTAGGGCGGGGTAGTTCATGGAGAGATGCAAGGACAAAGCCGTAGGCTAGAGGCCAGACACTTAATACAGTAACCTCCCAGCACGAGGCTTTTCCAACGCAGTAGTCAAAGTCGCTTGCTCTACAGAACTGGCTCCAAGCTGAGTGACTCTTTGGCCTGTAAGAGGAAGGCTTTGGTTGGAGGGTTTGACAGTCCTGGGCAGTTCGATGCGGAAAGTAGACCCTTGACCGAGTTGACTCTCAACCTCAATGGTTCCCTGCATCAACTCCACTAAGGATTTGGTAATGGCTAGCCCTAACCCTGTACCCGGATACCGACGAGTGGTTGTCTGATCAATTTGCCGGAACTCCTCAAAAATATGTCCTAACTCCTCTTCGGCAATACCAATGCCTGTATCCTTGACTGCAATGGCCAAGCGATTAGGAGCAATCTCCTTCACCTCCACCTCCACACTGCCCACCTCGGTAAACTTAATCCCATTAGAGAGGAGATTGACCAAGACCTGGCGCAGGCGAACGCTATCATTAATCACATTGGCATTTTGTAGATGGTTGTGGACATGGAGCGTTAAGTGCCTCTCATCCGCCAGCGATCGCAACTCATCCACCGTTGCCCTAACTAACGCCATCAGGTTAAACGTTTCCAGCTTCAACTCCAAACGTCCCGCCTCAATTTTCGAGAGGTCAAGGATTTCATTAATCAGCGCCAACAGGTGTTTACCATTGTCGAGAATGCGCTTCATCATATCGACTTGTTTCGGTGCCAATGAGTTTTGACGCTGGCGCAAAAGCAACTGAGAAAACCCAATCACCGCGTTCATCGGTGTACGCAACTCATGGGACATGGTGGCGAGAAACTGAGATTTCAGCCGTGCCGCTTCTAACAATTGCAGGTTATTGAGCTGAAGCTGCTGTCGCTGGTTTTCCAGTTCTTGATTCTTCTGAGCCAGCATGTCATTTTGGTCTTCTAAACGTTTTTCTTGCTCCTCCAAGGCTTTAATCATGCGAGCATTGTCAATGGCGATCGCAGCTTGTTCCCCGACCGCCACGAGCAGATTCCGGTCTTCCTCATCAAAGGCATTCTGATCTTGCCAATTTCCGATCGCTAGCACTCCTAAACGTCCCGATTGCACCGACTCAATCGCCACCGCGTAAATGGCCGCTGGAGCCTTCTGTGAGGACGGCGATTCACCCTCTTGAGTTTGAATTAACTGAGATTCTCCGGTCGAGAAGACTTTAGAGAGCAACCCCCCCTGTGGCGAAAAGGCATGTTCCAATCGCAGCTTTTCCGTCTCAATCCCCGCCATCACCGTTAACACCAGTCCATCGCACTGGGGGTTATTCAGCATGATGCAACAAAACTGGGCACCGGGAATCGCACCTGCCACCGCCTCCGCCATCTCTCGCAACAGACCAGGCAGGTTCGTTAAACGCTGGTTCAGGAGATTGGTAAGCTGTTGTAACGTTCGCAGTTGCTGTTGTTGTTCTCCTAGAATCAAAATAGCCTGACGCAGGTTTTCACTCGTCTCTTGTGTCTCCCGATAAAGCTGACCATTCTCTAGGGATAACGCCGCACGACGGGCGATTTCCTCTGCCAGCGCCAAGTCGGCAGGTCTATAGCGACGGCTTGGTTGAGTAGAGACCAAAGAAATTGCCCCCAGAGTCCGCCCCCGCACTAAAAGGGGTACAGTCATATAGGACTTGAAGCTCATGTCCTGTACAATTTCCAGGTGTTCGGCATTGTAAGTAGCTCCGATCCATTCCTGCTCCGCCATTTCCGAAACTAAGATGGCGATCCCCGTCTGTATCACCTTGATCGCGGGATGTGTGCCGTCGAGGTGAGGTGGGTATAAATGGTGCAGTTTTCGGACTTGCTCCTGCCGCGTGGGGTCAGCATGAGCGACCCCCATGCGCCGCACGACGCCGTTTTCGATAATATCGACAATGCACAAATCGGCTAGGAAAGGCACGGCGAGTCGGGCGAGGCTTTCCAACGTCTTTTCGTAGTCCAAAGAGGCTGAAAGCATCGCACTCGCCTCCGCCAAGAATCGCAACGATTCTTCCGCTCGTTTCCGTTCGGTAATGTCGCTGATCACGCCTGACATCCGGAAGGGCTTCCTTTGTGCATTTCGCCAAGCTTTCCCCCGTGCCATGCAATAGCGATATTCTCCAGAGCTATGCAATAGCCGAAATTCGACATCAAGTTCAACATTATCTTGCAGGTGAGCGGCGACAGCCTGACTAATTCTGATGCGATCATCCGGATGTACCAACTGACAAACCAGATCGTAACGAATCACCACCTCATCGGCTGACAAGCCAGTAATTTCATAGAGGCGGTCATTGCAATAGATGGCATGGGTGGTCAAGTCCCAATCCCAAATCCCATCATTGGAACCTTCGAGTACCAAGCGGTAGCGTTCTTCACTTTCCCGCAAGCGCTCGCCGGCTGACGCCGCCTCTTTTTCAGCTCGGTAGATGCGAACAGCATTGCGAACGCTGCGTGAAAGGGTTTCGGGTGAGAGTTTGCTTTTAGCAAGATAGTCGGATGCCCCCGCTTTCATCAGTTCAACTGCCAGTTGCTCGTCTCCTTGACCCGTTAGCACCACCAAGGGCACTTTGATGCCAATTCCCCGGACTTCTTGAACCAGACCCAAGCCGTCGCCATCGGGCAGGCGATAATCGAGTAGAACACAATCAAAGCTGGGTTCTTCAAGCGTGGCGTCAGCGGGTTCTGTTCCTTGAGTTTTGTCGTTGCTGTGCTCCCCCAGGCGCGGTCGCAGCAAGGCATCCAGCGCGCTCTGGCAATCAACCGCTGCCGTGATTTCGACTCGCATTCCAGCCCTTTTCAGCGCCCGGCTCACCGCCATGCGATCCACTTCATCATCTTCTACTACCAAGATTTTGATAATTTCTTCCATAATTAGCTGTTAGCTGTTAGCTGCTAGCCGCTCGCTGTTGGCTTTTAACAATTATTCTGAAAAAATTTACGCGCTTTTTATCTCTACACTGCGGTAGGTTGATTTTCCTTAACTCATATCAAAATAAGTAGTTTTGAAAAGGTACTCGTCAATACCAACGCTCCCAAAGCTCAGCTTTCAAGGCATCTCACTCAGCATCCAATATTTATTCAGCGTAGCCACCGCTTCTACAAATTTCGCAAATGTTACTGGCTTGATGATATATCCAGCAACATTGAGATTATAAGCTTCTACTTTATCTTTATCCTCATTGGAAGTCGTCAGCACGATGACAGGGAGAACTCGGAGTTCAGAGTCAGCCCGTAACTCTCGCAGAAACTCAATACCACCCATTTTGGGCATATTCAGATCCAATAAGATTAGTCTTCGCTGTCCGGGTAACAGTTTGGGCAGTTCGTTGCTCCGCAATAGGGCTAAGGCTTCGACACCATTTGCCGCCACGTACAAAGGATTTGTAATGTTGTTTTTTTTAAAAGCTCGTTTGACTGTCATCACATCGACTTCGTCGTCATCGATCAGTAAAACGCTGGTTTGTTTATCATTCATTTCTTAAGGCCCTCATGCCATCGGTTGTTTAGGCCAGGTGAAGCGAAATGTGGCTCCCTGACTTGGAGCGGATTCTAGGATAATCGTTCCGCCCTTATCTTCAATAATCTTTTTCACAATCGCTAAACCAACGCCCGTGCTTTCTACCTTGTCACGGGGTTCTAGGGTTTGAAATATGACAAACACTTTTTCATGGAACTCAGGGGCAATGCCTGGGCCATTATCAGCAACGGCAAACTCGTAAGAGTCTGGGTGTTCTTGTGCGGAAATGACAATTTGCCCATCCCTGCGGTGATGATGCTTAATCCCATTGCCGATTAAATTGGCAAAGATTTGTGCCAGGGGCACTCGTTCGATCCAAAGCGTCGGCATTTCCGGCATCACCGTGACGGTAAATTCGGGTGGGGGAGCCAATGAATCAATCACCTCGGCTAGTAACAAATCCATATCCACGAGTTCTAACTCTGTGCGGAAACGTCCAACACGGGAGTACTGTAAAAGACCATTAATCAAAGCTTCCATGCGATGGACACGGCCTTGGAGCAAGTCCATTTGATGCCGAGTTTCTTCGGTTAAGCAATGTGCGAGGTCTTCCTCCAGCCACTGTGCGAGGTTGGCGATCGCCCTTAAGGGAGCCTTGAGGTCATGAGATACAATATAGGCAAATTGATCGAGTTCGGCATTTCGCTTCTCTAGGTTTGACGTGGTTTGGGCAAGCACTGTGCTGAGTCGAGCCAATTCATCCGCACGCGATCGCAACGCTTGTTCCGCTTTTTTACTCTCGGTGATATCTTGCGTCATCGTCATCCCCAACAAAATTTCACCGTCTTCGTTGGTGACCGGTAGGACATGGACACAGTAAAAGCGATCGCTAAAGGGAATTTCTGTCACTGTACTTTTACCCTTGAGTGCCTCACGATAAATTGGCTCTAAGATTTGAGCCGTTTCCAGGGGTAATGTCTCCCAAATCGTCTTCCCGATCAGCGATTCACTATTAAGATTAACGGTGGCTAATCCCGTCCCTTCGGCAATGGAGTACCGCATGTGTTCATCAAACAGAAATACGGCTCCATTGGGGAAATTTTTCACTAGGGTGCGATATAACTCTTCGCTCTTTCGTAGAGCCGCTTCCGCTTGCTTGCGTTCTGTAATGTCCTGATTAATTTCCAAGAAAGCCAATGGCATCCCTGTCTCGTCCCGTTGTAATGTCCAGCCGCTCTTGACGAAAACACGGCTACCATCCCGTCGGGAATGCACCAGTTCACCACTCCAGTATCCTTGCTGGAACAACGTGTCTTCGATCTCCTCTGGGGGTTGAGGCAGTTCTGTTTTAAGGAGGCTGTAAACACATTGACCCACGGCTTCTGCCTGTGAAAAACCATAAAGCCGTTGCGCTCCTTGATTCCAATAAGTAATAGTGTCGTTGAGGTCACGCACGATAATAGTGTCATTGGCTAAATTGAGCAACTGGGCTTGTTTGAGCAAGGTTTCTTGGGATTGTTTACGCTCTGTGATGTCACGCACAATCGCAATAAACAGATGCTCATTGTCTAGCTGCATCTCACTGAGCGCAAACTCCATTGGGAAGATTTGACCATTCTTTTGACGGCCTACTGTTTCCTGTTGCAGGCGTAGCTTGTCTTGATTCTTCCCCACCAAAGACTTCATCGCTTGACCACTATCTTCTGCAAACAGTTCTGCCATGAGTCGTTGCAGGTGTACCCCTTGAAGTTCACCCGGTTCATAACCAAAGATATCTCCAGTTGCAGCATTCGCCGATTGAATGTAGCCGCGCAAATTGACAATGATGATGCCATCGACAACATGATCGAACACCGCCTGTAAGTATAAATTGCTCGTTCGCAAGCTGCTTGCCTGTTGGCGTCGCTCTTGGTCTAACTGATTAAATAGGTACAGGGCGGCTCCAGAACCCAGCAGACCTACCCCTAAACAGATCCACTGTACGATCGTCGTTACCCTCGCCCACAGGAAGGCTTGGGCTTGGCGATCGGTCTGCCAGCGTTTTTCTTGCTCATAAAACTGGGAAATTTCCTGGCGCAACTCATCCATGTTCAATCGGCTCTCTTGCAACCGCTCCGTGATCAGGGCCGATCCGCCGGTTGTGGCTCCTTGCCGATCACTTGTCTCTAGCGTCTGCTCTAAAAGCCGAAATTGTTGACGGACTAATGATGGAATTTCTTGGAATAGTTGACGCCGTGCAGGATTGTTTTTGACTTGAGTGTAAAGGGCGTCCAGCGACTCAGGGAATAAAGCTTTAGCCTGTAAATAAGGTTGCAGAAATTCTGGACGCCTGGTAATCACATACCCTCGAACCCCTGTCTCTGCCTCAATTAGCTCTTTCAGCAAGCGGCTGGTATCTGTAACCGTTTTCTGAGTTTGTTGCTCCTGTTCTCGAACCGCAATTGTTTGAGAACGCAAAACAGCAATCACCAAAATCGAAGCTAACAAGCAAATCACTGGAATCGAGATAATAACAGCGCCTCGCCCACGCACCGAAACATCCGATGGGAACTTAAGCCGATCGCTCGAAAATTTTGAGGCGTCCATGATTCATTTGTGCAAGTACAAATCATCACAAAAACAAGGGTGAGAAGAGTTTATATCTAAATACTCCCCCGATTCTCTTTTCATCCCTTGTTTTAAGCAATACTCAGCGCAACACCTTGGGCCAGGTGAAATAAAATGTTGCACCCTGACCTTCTTGAGATTCTAAACGGATGGTACCTCCTTTGCCTTCTACAATGCGTTTGACGATCGCTAAGCCTAACCCTGTGCTCTCTAGGGTGTCCTTGGCTTGTAGCGTCTGAAAGATGCCAAACACTCTTTCATGAAACTGAGGCGCGATGCCCAAACCATCATCGACCACCGTAAACTCATAAGCATCGGATTGCTCCTGAACGCCAATCTTCACCGTTCCATCTACTAAGGGGTGGTGTTTAATCGCATTGTCAATCAGCTGAGTAAAGACTTGCTCAAGGGGTAAGCGCTCCGTGAGCAGCGTGGGCATTTCTGGCGCAACGGTAATCATAAATTGAGCCGGTGGATTCAAGGTATCGATCACTTGTTTTAACAACAAGGCAACATCCACATCTTGTGGCTCTGATTTCAGGCGTCCTGCACGAGAATACTGCAATAGACCCTCGATCAGGGATTCTAAGCGGTAAACTCTTCCCCGTAGCAGTTGGAGTTGATGCAGGTTTTCTGGGTTGAGTTGGTTGGCAATATCTTCCTCAATCCACTGCGATAAATTCGCGATCGCACGTAGCGGTGCTTTTAAATCATGAGAGGTGATATAGGCAAATTCGTCAAGTTCTTTGCAGCGCTTTTCTAAGGCCGCTGCGGTTTGAGCCAGTTGGGCTGTGGCCTCGTCGAGGGCTGCATCGGTTTGCTGAGACTGCATGGCTCCGGCTAGGACGTTAGCGACAGACTGGAGAAAATCCACATCACTCTGGCTAAACACCCGTTGTCTACTCGTGTGAGCCGCTAAAACGCCCCAGGGTTGAGGGGATAATGTTGCACAATTGAGTTCCGAGGGGGACCGTCGTTGGAGAGAGGAGGGTAACGGCGATTGAGGGAGGAGGGACGGGGTGAAAGTGGTGGGTTCAATTTGACTTGAGGAATTGTGTGGCTCTTGTTGGCTCACTAAAGCTGCATTCCTTATCTCCTGATCTCCTTGCGGTTGTCGGGACAAGGACGTTCCCCCCATAATCACACTAAGACCACTGCGAATGCCATGCTCGTGAAGCAAGGGTGAACCTTGAAAGCGGGTTTCGTTGCACAGGTTTTCCACAACCACCGGTTGACCTGATTGCAGGGTATAACCCGCCTGTGTATTGGCGCTGGCGTCAATTAGCGCTTGCCCGACTAACCCATCCCGCCATCCGACGCCGGCTCGGAGTTTCAAGGTATTGTCATTAGGAAGCCATTCCCACACTAGACAATACTCAACTCCTAGGATTTGGCAGATTAGAGCAAGGCATTCGTCCATGAGGGTAGACAAGGGGGTACGCAAGAGCGCCTGTTGACCGAGTTGGGCGATCGCGGCTTGCTGACGAAGACGCACTTGCAGTTCGACTTCCGCTTGCTTGGCAAAGGTAATATCCACCATCAGCCCACGACGCTTTTGTACCCGTCCCTGTTCGTCACGAATCACATAGGCGCGATCGCGCAACCAGACGACTCGCTGATCGGCGGTTAAACATCGATACTCCAATTCATAATCTCGGTCTTGAACCATTTTCTTACGGCATACCGCCACAGTCCACTGCCGATCTTCGGGATGAATCAAATTCACCCAAAAATCCGGCTTTTCCAGCCAGTGCTCCACTGGATAACCCAATACCTGCTCCGCACTGTGGCTGACAAAGGTAAAGTGTTCGGTTGTGGCATCCGTTTCCCAAATAATGGTGTGAGACAGTTCATTGACCCAATTTCGACGGCGGTGTTGACCGGACTGAGGGGTGTCACCTAAGGTTGATTCCCTCCGGGATAATGTCGCTGGTGGCGGAGTGTCTGTCCCTAACAGGGGAGTGAGTTCAATTCGTCGCCCAGAGGATTTTGCATCTTGGCAACCCAGAGGGACGTCTGGGTAGCTGGGAGAACTGACAAAAGGAAAAAGGGCGAAGGCAGCTGCCCTTGCCCTCTGCCCTGAAGGGTCGATGCCCCACTCCCCTCCCCCCGGATCAGAAACGCTATTGTTGATGGGGTAAAGAGGCTGATCCTTGAGGGTGTAAATAGCCACCCATTCTAAAACTTGACCCTGTGTATCCCTGACTGGCCTTCGTTGCCCAATAAACCAGCGGTAAGTCCCGTCTGAGCCACGAATGCGGCATTCAATTGGGTCGCCTTCCTCCCGGTTGGACGCCATCGGCCCACCCGCGACAGCGCTGGCGAGATAGCTCTGCCGCAAGCCATCACGGTCTTCTGAATGTATGGCCTTGAGAAATCCCCAGCCCAGTGATTCTGAGGCTGTTAAACCGGTATACTCATACCAACGGGGGTTAAAATTAGTGACTGAGCCATTGACTTGTGCCAGCCAAACAATTTGAGGTAGGGTGGCCAGAAGACCGTAGATTCTGGCTTCACTGGTCTCTAGGCGTCGAGCAAGGCTCTGGGGATTTTGCAAATCGTCAAAATCGTTGCCAGAGGTAGATAAATTGGGATTAAAGGATATATCCATATACGGATTCTTTTAAAGAGTTTTAGCTCCAAAATTAAAAGTTTAAGGTGTCTCCACCAAGCCTTTAATTTAAGCCAATGGTAGAAGACGTTTGTTTAATTACAGTATTATTCAGAATGTATCTGAAGTACTGAAATCCCTACCCCTACCGCTGGGTGGACATCACTCGACGCTTGGCCAGAACTTCATAAACTTCCTGTGTAAGAGCTAGAAAATTCCACAGCCTGGACGTGAAAGATGAGTAAAATTCGTGTTGCTCTCATTGAAGACCATGACCTAACACGGGTCGGGATTAGAACAGCGCTGCAACAGCGTAGTGAAATTGAATTTGTGGGTGAGGCCGCCAATGCGGCTGAAGGTCTGAACTTATTGGAAACGTCCAGACCGGATATCGGGATCGTTGACATTGGTCTTCCCGATATGGATGGGATTGAATTGACAAGGCGCTTTAAAGATGCTAGGGCTGCGGATGAGGAGACTCAAACCCGAATTCTGGTACTGACGTTGCAGGATAACGAAGACGCTGTGTTAGCGGCTTTCGCGGCTGGTGCTGATTCTTACTGCATGAAAAATATCAGCTTTGATAATTTACTAGAAGCGATACAAGTCACCAACGAAGGGAATGCTTGGATTGATCCGGCGATCGCTAAAATTGTTCTGAAGAAAACCAAGTCCATGGACAGGGGGGCAGAGACGGCAGCGGCACTCAAAACCGTGACGATCAACGCCACTGAATCGGAATATAGCAAATTGATTGAAGCTGACCCCTTGACAGAGCGGGAATTAGAGGTTTTGCAGCTAATCGTTGAAGGTTGCAGTAATGCCGCGATCGCTGAAAGACTATACATCACGGTCGGTACCGTCAAAACTCATGTCCGGAATATCTTGAATAAGCTGTGTGCTGATGACCGAACACAAGCGGCTGTCCGCGCCCTTCGTTCGGGCTTGGTGGGTTAAGTACTCATTTCCTAGGGATGATATCAGTCACCTTCCCCATCAGAGGGCGTCTATAGACGTACTAATCCAGAGCCAGCGGTACTCCCTACTGCTGGCTTGTCTCATCTCAAGTCGGAACGG
Organism: Microcoleus sp. AS-A8; assembly: GCA_039962225.1. Taxonomy (NCBI): domain Bacteria; kingdom Bacillati; phylum Cyanobacteriota; class Cyanophyceae; order Oscillatoriales; family Microcoleaceae; genus Microcoleus; species Microcoleus sp. AS-A8. Next base: position 831,334 of record JAMPKV010000001.1, on the reverse strand, counting down.
ATGACGGATGATAATCATTCCCAAGAGAATGTCTGTGCGCTAACATTCAATCTGCACTTGAGACTTCTGGAGTCATTGGGTGAACCATTGCTAGTCAACCAGACGCTCATTTATGGTGTTAAGGTTCAAAACAGTAATGATCAAGAGCGACTTCCACAAGGGATAAAACCCAAATCGGTCAAGATTTCTGGCCAAGCGGCTCGGCGGTTAAGCTGTTTCAAGGATGATCAGGGTGAAACAAAGAAAATGTTAGCGCTAGTGAGCGTTTTGGTATCGGGCTACCTGATTTACGATAGTTCTCGGATGGATGAGTATTTCGATGCTTTAAGCCCATGCGGTCACAGAGAATGTGATAGATCAACAGTTTCAGTAACCCGTGGAGAAGATACTTTTAGTGATTAAGCGGCGCACCACTGAGTCAAATCCCAGGGGCATCTCAAGTGGAAAGAAAGCTTAGAGAATTGTGGTTGGTAACTAGAAACAGTCTCCCCCGAACCAATCGGCTAATCCTCAAGCTGTCGTCTCTAACTAACCTGGATCTGGAGTAAGCAAATGAGTCAGGCAGATCAAAGCAGACTTAAACTAATGGTGGTGGACGACGAGCCTGACAACCTGGATTTGCTGTATAGAACATTCCGACGAGATTTTCAAGTCTTCAAAGCGGATGGGGCTGTGAGTGCTCTGAACTTGTTGAAAACTCAAGGGGAGATGGCTGTGATTATTTCTGATCAGCGGATGCCCCTGATGAACGGAACAGAATTCTTAAGCAAGACCGTTGACCGTTTCCCTGATACTATTCGCATTCTGTTAACGGGGTACACTGATGTTGAAGATTTGGTGGAAGCGATTAACTCAGGCAAGGTGTTTAAATACATTACCAAGCCTTGGAATCCCGAACATCTTAAAGCAGTTGTTCAACAAGCCGCCGATACCTACCGAGTCCTGAAGCAAAGAACCCATGAACTTCGCCGCGCCTTGCGACGAGAAGAACTCTTTAATGTGGTGACAACGGCGATTCGCGAGTCACTCGACTATAAGAGTATGCTGCAAACGGTTGTCACCATGATTGGTCGCAATTTTGAGGCAACGGGTTGCCTGCTACAACCTGTAGATGGTGAGCAACTGCTCCCAGAGTCTTTCTTTTACCAAGCGGATACGGAAGCCGCCTCCTGCTCGATTCCCCATACCGCATCAATTCTGCAACGTGTCCTAGAAACTCAAAAAACAGAGATTGTTCACGACAACACACAGGGGCATCCTTCGGTGTACCTTGTCGTTCCCCTAATTTTCCAACAACAAATCATGGCGGTTTTGTCTCTCTACCAGCAAGGGAGCGAACACCCTTGGAAGCCTGAAGACATTCAGCTCATTGAGTCGGTAGGTGAGCAGGCGGCTTTAGCGATTTCCCAGGCTAAACTTTACCAAAGTACGCTGTTGATGGCTCAGCAAATGCGTGATGAGCTACAAGTGGCTCGTCAAATTCAAAACAACCTGCTGCGTCAAAGTTGGCCGGAGGTTCAAGGTGCTCAGGTGCAAGCCCACTGCTATCCAGCACGAGAGGTGGGTGGCGATTTTTTTGAAGTTTACGTTCATCCTCAGGGGGATGTGTGGCTAGCCGTGGGCGATGTTTCTGGCAAGGGTGTTCCAGCCGCCCTATTCATGGCTAGTGCGATTTCTATCTTGCGGCGGGAACTGGCTCAAGAATCCTCTCCAGAACCGGAAATTGTGATGCGAAATCTCAATAGCATCATGTCCGATGATTTGTTCAGCACCAACTGCTTCATCACGATGGTACTGGCTCGTTATACGCCAACAACACGGCAGTTCGTTTACGCCAATTCCGGTCACATTTATCCCATTGTTTGGTCTCACCGCTTGGTTGTTGAGCAGCAAAGCACATCTGAAAAAAATGTGACAGTGGAGCCTAATTATCTGAAAGTTCGTGGCGTTCCCCTAGGAATTTTACCGATTTGGAAGGCCAACGCCGGAATTTTAACGTTAAATCCTGGTGACATCGTACTGTTAACTAGTGATGGCATCACAGAGGCAACGGTTATCGAAACGCTGGCCAGAAGTGGCTTTACTAAAAATGAGGAATCACGAACCAATTCAATGCTTGGATCACCGGGGCTTTGGCAACTCCTGCTGGAGGAGCCAGAGCCTTTTGACCTCACCAATTTATTAGCTCATATCCGAGAACGCACGAACAATGTTCAGGAAGATGACCAAACTATCCTTTCTCTGGAGGTTCTGTAATTCATGAAAACGGAGTTGCACATACCAAGCGACTTGAAGTTTTTGAGCATTGTGGAAAGCTGGCTGCTCGGCACTTTGGAATTGGAACTCGGTGACTCTGTAGATTGGCCACGTCAATCCAGTCGTTTGCGATTGGCGTTAGTAGAAGCTTACTCCAACGTCGTGCGCCACGCTCATAGAAACCAACCCAATTTACCAGTTTTGATTCGCTTGGAAGTTAAAGATCGGGATATTATCGTGGAGATTTGGGATCACGGTCAAGGGTTTGACTTATCCACTTATCTACCGCCCAATCCAGAGGATCGGCAGGAAAGTGGGTATGGTTGGTTGATTATGAATCGATTGATGGATCGAGTGGAATATCGCTTACAGGTGAATGGTCGTAACTGTTTGACCTTGGAGGCTAATTTACCCAAAGCTGAGAAATCGAAATATTAGTCATCATCAGAATTTTGATGCGGCGTCAAGGTTCTTGGTTTGAGCCTGACGGGTAAAGATGAAAAGACCTCTGCTCCTAGCAATACATGGATGTATTGCTCGAAGTAATTTTTTTGAGCGGCTTTGCTTGAGCAGAATTTATCTATATTCTGGTTTTTTTGCCAGAGAAACTCAATTAAAGTATAACTTTTGATAATTTAGCTTGTATTAATTTCCACAATAAGATAATTAGTATTTAAAGTGCATATTATCGAGATAATATGCTTAGTAAGCGTTACACAGAAATGGGTATAGGCTATGTTTTGCATGTACTCCAAACTGAATCATGCACACTATTGGGTTGTAGGGCTAAGTCATCCTCGCTTCTAAAATATCTTCATGCCGTGTTGACTCACGTCGGTTAATCGGGATAGGAAGAAGCCTCATGGTTGCCTGGTGACAACCTCGTCAGACTCGACCCATTCCCGATAACCCACAATCCCAATAAATCTGCCATTTGGATGCACAACCGCTTATTGAACCACGGCTTCTTCCACAGAATCACTGGGATTCACTAATTCCGGTTCTTCCCCCTCGGTGGAGGGTACAACTCGGACACGGGCAAATTTTAAACCCGTTATCCCTTGTAAGGGTTCAACCGTACCGGATTGGATTTCTGTATCCACCCAGCCTTCACGAGCCAGGTAACGCAGATATTGTTGATATTCTGACCACTCTTCTTCAGTGGAATAAACCAAAGTAACCATTCCCGGTTGGGTGATGCGAGTTCGGGATTCTTCATCAACCGCTTTATCAATCCGCTTTTTCACAATTTCATAGCGGATGTCCCGTGTTCCTCGCACTTCAAACAGTTTTTCAGTATTTTCATCATGGATAATATCCACTGTCTGGTCTTGCACTAAAACCAAGTGGGTGACTTCCATTTGGGTATTGTAGAGGGTTTGAAACTTGAACGCTGTTCGAGCACAGTCACAAACGGCGCGTAGCTGTTCGTAGCGTAGACTCCGCAGATGATAGATGGAAAATTTGGAGTCGATGGATTCCCCCACATAAATCATGTGATTGATGCCGTCTGTGGACTCCACATCACAGTAATGAGAAATAATTTGTTGCATCCGGACTTGCCAGCGTTCCCAGGTTTGTTTCAATAGGGCGTTAATCTGGCTAATGGTTTTATCGTAGTGGGCGCGGGATACATAGACCGATTTATGGTCGTTGTTGCAGCTTTGACGGTAGGTTTCCACCGCAGATTGAGCATCCGCACCACATTGGGCAAAATAGTCTAAGTAGAGTTCCAGGCGATCGCTCAAAAATTTCAGCGCGGTGACTTCGGCATCAACCGTCACTCGTTCTTTGAGGTGTTCGATATATTCGAGTAAATCCAGTCGTAGCTGTTCGCCTAAAGAACTCTTGTGGAACTGACACACAGCGTCCACAACCTGTAAACCCTGCTGAAATTGTTCCAGTAAATCAGACTGAATCGCACGGTTGCGCTCTTCCGAGGAGCCGCGAATATCTGAGATACCGTATAAGGGATAGACATTGGCAAAAACAATGGGTTCTGCCGCTAATCCCCAACTCCGGCGTTCGGCTTCTTGCAAAAAGCGCCACTCCACCGAGGGGTGAATATTGGTAAAGCGCTGCTGAATCGCTTGACGCAAAGCAGCGGTAAACGCAGGCATTAATTCTTCCGCATATTTGCAATCAACGCCATCAAAATTATGAGGGCGATCGCTAATGATTCCCACAATTCCCGCCAACTGTCGCGAACCTTTGCCGGATTTTAGGGGTCTAACCACCAAGGGAATGAGTAACATAGAACGTACCCCCTGATTGAGTAGCGATCGCTCACAATCGGTTTGGCAATCTTGAGTTAAGTCAGGCACATTCCAGACGCGATTGGCATCTGCCGCTCGCAAAAAATGTGACCCAGCGAGAGATTCTAAGGAGTGTACCGTGGCTCTTAATTCCTTACGCTCGGTACTCATGAACAGTCGTGTATGCTCATTCTCCGTACTCAGAATTAAGCTATTCGTAGCCCGAAACAGCGATCGCAACCGTTTATTAATCCGGCGAAACTTATCAGGACGGAGAATCGAATCCCTGTCAATCAGTAACCCAATGATATGGCGAATGGTTTCCCGTTCCGTCACATCCGAACCTTCCAATAGGAGTTGTCCGGTTAGCTGGTAATTGTCCAAGCGCAGCCGTTGTTTCCAAGCTTCCAAGGGTTCCCAATCGATGGACTTAACAGCACCCTCCGCCATTCGCCACGGCTCCAAATCCAAATCCGCCAACTCATCGATTTGAGCATCCAGACGGGAAATGTTCATTTGCTCTGAGCGAAACGCCAACTCAATCCAACGTGGCTCTGGATAAAGAGGACTCTTCAAGGAAACAATTACAGGTTGATCCAGCAGCCGTGACCTGGGAACCTTAATCTGATAAATATCTCGGAATATCAGATGTAGGATGTGCTGTCGGTACAATGATTCAATGGCTGTACCCTTAAAATCCGGTAATAAGTCTGATAAATGGAGGTCTTGACCCTTTAACTTAGAGCCAGACTCCGTCATACCCATCAGTGTCCAGAAGTAGTCATTGGCATAACGTAGGGTGAAACTACCAGGCTCTACCACAGCCATCAGCAACTGGCTATGATGCTGAAAATGAGTCAGCCAGTTCGACTTTTTCTTCATCGGCTGGAGCGGCTCATCTTCATCTTCTAAGTCTAGTGAGAGATCGTCTTCGAGGAAAGCGTTAACCAGCTCATCAAGGAAGTTAGGCGATGGTTGAGACTCTGATTCTGAAGAGGTGATAGACGGCTCGTTCTGGCTTTGTGCGTCGGCACCGAGCTTTAAGTCCTTTGTCGATTGGACGTTCTCCACATGGGAGCTTGGCTTACGGGTAGGCATGCAAACAGTAATGATTAAGGGCAGCGTATCACGGTTGGTTTACGGGCAACCTCAGTGACGAACAATCAAAGATCAAGAGTTATACCTCCTCAAACGAGGTTGCTAACACTTGATCGACTCAACCCGAAAAGAGCTATCGGCTATTACACCCATTGCCGAGTCCTTTCAACACCGCTTAAAGCACAGATCCCCGCCCTAAGCTGTCGAGTCAGTCATCGTTGGGTTGAGGAGGACGCACCCTACTCAATTTTTGATTGTGACCTAAAAATAGGAGCAATAGGCTGAGGACTAGAGCATCGGAGGGAGATTTTCAGCGGTTCTTAGGTGCTTTAAGCGTATGAGCCTTCCAATAATCTAACTTCTGAAGTTATTGATTTTCCAGGGGCAACAAGCGAGCGATACCCTTTCGTAATCACCCAAGTATTCCGGTATTTAGCTTAGTTTAGCTGATTGACTCGTCTCTATTTCAGCCTCATCCCCAGTGGCACGGTCTATTTTTAGAGTGACCTAACTCTGGCAATATAGACTAAGAGCCGATTAATATAGTCGGGTGTGATCTGCCCTGAGAAATCTTTTTCAAATCTCCCGTCTATGCAGACACATGGACGAAGATTGTAATACGCCATACATGAACCGGAACCACTGCTATTGCTTAGTAACAAAGCATTTATTGAGCTGGGTTCTGTATCCAACATTGCCGATATAAACGTCAATAAGCTGCCTGGGTGAAACCTGTTGAGTCTCGCTCAGTTCAACTTCTCATAAAAACAGGAGATTATCACTTTGAAAAAAAAGCTAAATCAGCCAGTCGTTGGAAAATTCAGCTTAATTGGATTACTTCTCATTTTCCTTCTACCCTTTGCCGTCGTCGTTTATCAACTGCTAGCCGAAATTGATGTAGGAATTAAGTTCGCCCAAAAAGAGAGACTGGGACTTCAGTATAACCAGCCTGTCAGACAACTTTTAGAAGATGTACAGCAGCATCGAGGGATGGTTAATGGTTATTTGAAAGGGGGTACTTCTTTTGAGCAACAAATTAATTTAAAACGGTCAGAAATCGAAGATGATATCAGAGCCATTGATCTGGTTGATCAACAGATCGGTAGCAAACTCCAAACTACAGAACAATGGATAACCTTAAAGGAAAAGTGGCAGACACTAAAAGGTAAAGCGCTGATTCTGAATCCTCAAGAAAGCTTTGATGCCCACACGGCATTGATTGCTGACATTCTCACGTTGATTTCACATGTCGGAGATATGTCCAATCTGATTCTCGATCCGGTGCTAGAGAGTTATTATTTGATGGATGCGGCAGTAATCAAGCTCCCCTCTATGACTGAAAATATGGCTCAAATTAGAGGGTTGGGCACCGGTGCAATTGTGCAAAAGCAGATCACCGCCGAGGAAAAAACTAAAATCACGATTCTATTAGGCTGGATAGAAGCTCCAAACAAGTCATTACGTCGGGGTTTACAAGTCTCTCTCACCAAAAATCCTAACCTCAGAAATAAACTAGAGGTTTACGCTCAAGAAAGTTTCAGTTCTACAGATGTATTTTTGGATTTAGTCGAACAAAAAATAATTCTTCCTAAAACAATCGATATTCAATTCGAGAACTATTTTGAGGAAGCGACAAAAGCGATCGATACCCAGTTTCAACTTTACGATCAAGTATCTACGGCTCTCGATGGGTTATTAGAAAAACGCATTAACGCTTTTTCTTGGAAGAAATATCGAGTTTTGGCCTTTTCATTGCTTGTCCTAGCCGCCATCCTTTATGTTTTGTGGGCTTTTACCCGCAGTCAGAACAAGCGCAGACAATCAGAGAATGCTCTGCGGGAAACTGAAGAGAAATATCGTACTATTTTTGAAAATGCCGTCGATGGAATTTTTCAGACCACCCTTGATGGGCATTATCTAAGCGCCAATCCCGCTCTCGCCCGCATCTATGGTTACGAATCACCAGAGGAATTAATTGCCAATTTAACTAATATTTCAAAACAACTTTATGTTGACCCTAACCGCCGAACCGAGTTCAAACAGTTGATTCAAAAACATGGCACTGTATCTGATTTCGAGTCTCAAATCTATGGCAAAAACGGCAAAATGAGCTGGATTTCAGAGAGTGCTCGTGCCGTCCGAGATACTCAAGGAACAATCCTCTATTACGAAGGTGCTGTTCAAGATATCACTCGTCGCAAACAAGCGGAAGAAGAACTGACACAATCCCAACAAAGACTTTCATTCCATTTAGAACACACATCCCTAGCCGTCATTGAGTGGAATGTGAATTTTGAAGTGGTGGAATGGAATCCGGCAGCACAAGCCATTTTTGGTTACAGCAAAAGCGAAGCCATCGGTCGCCCTGCGGTTGGATTAATTGTTCCCGAAAATGTCAAAGAGCAGGTAAGTCAAGTGTGGCAAGCCCTTCTCTTACAACAGGGTGGGACTCGGAGTACGAATGAAAACGTCACGAAAGACGGCAAGGTCATCACTTGTGATTGGTACAACACGGTATTACTCAACGATGACGGCAAGGTGATGGGCGTCACCTCACTGATTAATGATATTACCGAACGCGAACGGGTCAAAGCCGAACTAAGACAGGCTAAAGAAGCGGCAGAAATCGCCAACTGTGCCAAGAGTCAATTCCTCGCCAACATGAGTCATGAACTACGTACACCCCTTAATGCAATTATTGGTTACAGTGAAATGTTGCAAGAGGAAGCCGAAGATTTAGAACAAGAAGACTTTATTCCCGACTTGCAAAAGATTCATGCCGCCGGTAAGCATTTACTTGGACTGATTAACGATATTCTCGACCTCTCGAAGATTGAAGCCGGTCGGATGGAACTGTATCTGGAAACGTTCGATATCTCGGCGATGGCTGAGGATGTGGTGACGACTCTCCAACCCTTGGTCGATAAGAACAGCAATATTCTCAACATACAGTTTGGCAACAAACTCGGCTCTATGCACGCTGACCTAACGAAAGTGCGTCAGAGTTTATTTAACCTCCTGAGCAACGCCTGCAAGTTTACCCAACAGGGTACGATTACCCTGACGGTGAGTCGGGGAAGAGGCGGAGATGGGGAGAATTATTCAACTCCCATTCAAGAGGAGGAATCAATCGGTACGTCCTCCTCCTCTCTCCCCGTCATTAGCCCAGATTGGATCTCCTTCCAGGTGACGGACACGGGAATTGGCATGACTCCAGAACAAATGTCGAGGCTATTTGAGGCGTTTACTCAAGCGGATGCTTCGACGACGCGCCAGTATGGCGGCACTGGGCTGGGGTTAGCCATTACCAAGAAACTATGCCAGATGATGGGAGGAGATGTGACGGTGGAAAGCGAGGTGGGCAAGGGTTCTACCTTTACCATCCATCTTCCGGCAATCGTCCTCGACCCCAAAGCTCAGCCGACTCCATCGTTGCCCTTGAAATCGACTCCAGTGCCCCTTGGAGCCAAAACCATTCTCGTGATTGATGATGACCCAACCGTGCATGACTTGATGCATCGCTTTCTCAGTAAGGAAGGATTTCGAGTAGCCAGTGCCTTTAGTGGGGAGGAGGGGTTACTTTTAGCCCAGGAATTACAACCCGATGCCATCACGCTGGATGTGATGATGCCCAGAATGGATGGCTGGGCTGTGTTGTCGGGACTAAAGGCTAATCCTGAATTAGCACATATTCCGGTGATTATGCTCACAATCGTGGATAACAAGAATATAGGCTATGCCTTAGGTGCATCGGATTATTTAACTAAACCGATTGACCGCGATCGCTTAGGCGCTATTCTCAATAAATATCGAGGTGAGCGTCACCCCTGCCGACTCTTGCTGGTTGAAGACGATGCACCCACTCGTGAGATGATGCGCCGGATGCTGGAAAAAGAACAATGGACGGTGATGGAAGCTGAAAACGGTCAGGTTGCCTTGGAGCAAATGGCAAACCAACAACCTGAGTTAATTTTGCTGGACTTGATGATGCCTCAAATGGATGGATTTACCTTTGTTAATGTGTTGCAACAAAACGAAGCATGGCGTTCCATTCCGGTTGTGATCTTAACGGCTAAAGAAATCACAGCAGAAGACCGACAGCAGCTCAATGGTTATGTGGAAAATATTCTGCAAAAGGGAGCCTACACTCGCGAGGAGTTGCTGAGCCAAGTTCGCAAGCTGGTATCGGGTTCCGTTAGCTAAGAAGAAGGCAGGAGGCAGAAGGCAAGAGGCAGGAGGCAGAAGGCAGGAGGCAGAAGGCAGAAGGCAATAAAGTTTGTACATTAAGCTTTTTAACCTTTTTCAACTGGATAGTTATTTCTGCCATCCTGCACTAGGAAGCTTCTAAAGATAAACCTTTAACTCTATGGGCAAGAGCCGTAGTCTGGGGAAAGAAGAGATTCATGTCAAAAATCCTGTTGGTTGAAGACAACGAGATGAACCGAGATATGTTATCTCGACGTTTGCAGCGCAAGGGGCATGAAGTTTTGATTGCTCTGGATGGGATACAGGGAATTGAGCTAGCTCAGGCACAGCAGCCTGATCTAATCTTGATGGATATGAGTTTACCTGTCATGGATGGTTGGCAAGCCACGCAGCAACTCAAAGCCGCACCTGAAACCCGTGGGATTCCCATCATTGCCCTAACGGCTCATGCTATGGCGGGCGATCGCGAAAAATGCTTAGAGGTAGGATGCGACGACTACGATACTAAACCCGTCGAGTTTTCGCGTTTACTCGCTAAGATTCAGGCGCTATTAGAGAAAAAGTTACGTCATGAAACCTGAACAAGGCCGTGTGTTGGTCGTTGATGATAATGAAGCGAATCGCGACTTGTTGGCGCGTCGGGTGCGACGACAGGGGCACACGGTTACTGTAGCCGAAGATGGAGTCAAAGCACTAGAGCTGATGCGACAAGAGCTGTTTGATCTGGTGCTGCTCGATATTATGATGCCGAAAATGAATGGCTATCAAGTGTTAGAGCATCTCAAAAACGACCCCAACCTGCGCCATATCCCCGTGATTGTGATTTCAGCGGTGGATGATATTAATAGTGTGGTGGAATGTATTGAGCTGGGAGCAGAGGACTATCTCCCTAAGCCCTTCAATGCGGTATTGCTCGCTGCCCGGATTAGGAACTGCTTGGAGAAGAAATGGTTGCGCGATCAAGAGCAATTTTATCTCCAGCAATTGCAAGCAGAACAGGAACGAACGGATCGCTTACTGCTGAGCATTTTGCCCATGCCTGTGGCTGAGAAGTTGAAACAGGGACATCAAATCATTGCCGACAGCTTTGCAGAAGTCACGGTTTTGTTTGCTGACATTGTTGAATTTACCAAGCTTTCGGCTCATCACACGCCCATCGAAATTGTCAGCTTGCTCAATCACATCTTCTCCGCGTTTGATCGATTAGCCCAACAGCATGGGGTAGAGAAGATTAAAACCATTGGCGATGCCTATATGGCGGTTGGGGGCTTGCCCATACCACGGAGCAATCACGCTGAAGCGATCGCAGAAATGGCGATTGATATGCTAGACGTTGTTGCCCAATTTCAGGGAGACACCTATGAGCCGTTAACAATGCGGATCGGGATAAACACTGGCCCCGTTGTCGCTGGGGTGATTGGGACGAACAAGTTTATTTACGATCTATGGGGAGATACCGTGAATATCGCTAGCCGCATGGAATCTTTCGGTTTAGCGAGTTGCATTCAAGTCTCTTCAACAACTTACAATATCTTACAAAATAAATACTCTTTTAAAGAGCGAGGGGTTATCCCGATTAAAGGCAAGGGGGAGATGACAACTTATCTACTTACAGGGCGACAAATCGTTTAACTTTTTCTCAAAGGATTCTCTATTCACCCTACTACAGGCGAATGTAGATTCTAATGGAGCTGACAGTAATTCGCATCACATAATCGCATAATGAGTATCTCATACTAATCCGGGTTGACTATCCCTTTTTCTAAACGAACCACTCCAGGCACAGAGTTCGCTGAGGAGAGAAGAAAGAGTTAGAGGAGAACGTTAAGACTAGAGGAGATTCAAGCAGCGATTTCTCGTAATGTTTATACGAGTCAAAAATGATAGGGTGCGTTAACAACATGTAACGCACCCTACAAATATCTGGATTGGGATTTCTGGGTTTACCGTGAACCAGAAATTGGCTGAACAATACCCAACAATGGCTGAGGCTGATGTGTCGGAAGCTGTGGTGCTGTAAACGTTTCTGAGTACAAGCGAGAGCTATCTTGTGCAATCACGGGCAACGCATGACGAACCTGAGCGGCGATCGCTACGGTCTTCACATCATAAGTCTGCGTCAGCATTTTAGGATACAGACCAATTCCAATAATCGGCACCAACAGGCAAGCGGTGATAAAGATTTCGCGAGGATTGGCATCACCCAAATATTTCTCTACCTTCAGTTCCGGATTTGCGTTTCCGTAAAACACGCGGCGCAGCATGGAGAGGAGATAAATCGGGGTGAGGATTAATCCCACGGCGGCTAACAAAACCATCACAACTTTGAAGGCTGGATTGTAAGCATCACTGGTGGTAATTCCTAAGAATATCGACAACTCACCCACAAACCCACTCATCCCTGGCAACGCGAGAGACGCCATCGAACCAGCGGTAAACAAAGCAAACGCTTTGGGCATGGTTTTCGCCATTCCACCCATTTCTTCCATCCACAAGGTGTGTGTGCGATCATAGGCAACACCCGACAGGAAGAAGAGTGCAGCGGCAATCAGTCCGTGAGAGAGCATTTGCAGCATGGCACCGTTGATTCCCAAGTCGTTGAAACAAGCAATGCCAAGGAGAACAAAGCCCATGTGGGAAATTGAAGAGTAAGCCAGCCGACGCTTGAGATTCTCCTGAGCAAAGGCTGTGAATGCCCCATACACGATATTCACAATACCCAAAATCGCGAGTACGGGAGCAAAGTGAATATGGGCATTGGGCAGCATTTCCATATTCATGCGAATTAGCCCATAACCGCCCATTTTCAGCAACACACCCGCCAAAATCATCGAAATGGGGGCAGATGCTTCGCTGTGGGCATCCGGTAACCAGGTATGTAAAGGGAATATCGGGAGTTTGACGCCGAAGGCAATTAAGAAGCCTGTATAAGCTAGCAGTTCAAAGGCGATGGGATAGTGCTTGTGCGCTAGCTGTTGCATATCAAAGGTAACGGTATCGCCATAAAAGGCCATCGCTAAGGCCGCTACCAAGATAAATATTGAGCCTGCTGCGGTATAAAGAATAAACTTGGTCGCTGCATAGAGGCGCTTTTTCCCGCCCCAGATAGAGATAAGCAGATAAACCGGAACTAATTCTAGTTCCCAAATTAAGAAGAACAATAGTAAATCCTGAGCCGCAAAGACGCCAATCTGAGCGCTGTACAGAATCAGGAGGAGGGCATAAAACAGCTTGGGTTTCTGGGTGACTCTCCAGGCGGCTAGGGTAGCGAGGGTTGTCACTAAGCCAGTGAGGACAATTAGTGGCATCGACAAACCATCGACGGCAACTGACCAATTCAATCCCAACTGGGGTATCCAAGGGTAGGTTTCAACCAGTTGGAATGTGGAGCTTTGTAAATCGTAGTGGTTGCAAAAGGTGTAAATCGTTAAGGCAAAATCAATTAAACCCACCCCAAGCGCATACAAGCGGACGGTTCTACCTTCTTTATCCGGTAGGACGGGAATCGCTAGAGCGGCTAATAGGGGCAACAGAATAATAGTGGTCAGCCAGGGAAATTGACTATTAAGCATTACTGAGAATATATACCTATCGTTGCCGACTCTTTTATTTTATTAAGTTAAGTAAAGCTTTGAAAAGAGTCCGTCAATAAGGCCATCAAATCTTCATAATTGTATTGAATCAATGCTGAGCAGCATATTCATCAAAAACCGATGGCGTCAACCGTATTAATGGTTTCAATTTATACATTTAGCTTAAGTCGCTAGAAGCCGCACGCCTCAATGGGTAGGATGAGCGTGAGATGAATTGCGGGGCGACTTCGTAATACCTACGTCGCCCAAATTCTCTAGGGGTAAACCGTCGATCAACCTGGCTCGTCCGAGTCATGCCAGTGACATGGACAACAGCTTACTAGGGAAAGGGAAGAAAATGCCTGAAATCTCGCTGGGCTTCACATTCTAATCCCCATAGATAATTAGCATCACGCCAGCACCCAACAGAACAGCGAGTGCAATGGGTAAAGTAGCTGCCGCTTCAATTAGCGTGGGAAACAGAACATAAGCTGCCGCTAAAGCTAATACAATATCCAGAACTATTAACAGGGTTTTAAACAATTTCATGGTTTGGTAGAAATGCGTCTCCAAACCTTCTTTCTGCCGCTCTTCTCTCTAGTCGGGATAATTTTCGATTAAGGAACTAACCGTGCGAGAATACCCTTGGCAATTTTCTTCTCTAGGGGCTTATGCGAGAGCAAGCCCGACAAGAGTTGACGCCCGAACCAGCGCCTAAAAGACGGCAATCGTAGCCGCATTAGGTTTTGTAACACCCGTTGCAAGAGCAACGCCACCACTAGCAGGGCCAATAAAAGCCAAGGGTTAACTTGGATGAGCAGGGGTATCCACAGAAGTGCGATCGCCACCACAATCAACCAAGATAGCACCCTAATCAGCCGATTCCCATTCACCAAACGCCTCAGATGGAGCTGACTCAGCAGTTGATCGATCAGCCAATGGTGAGCCAAAGTAATCTGGCGACAAAAGTCGGGATATTCTAGACAATTGTTCTTAATCTGATGCAAGACTTCTCCATCGGTTGAAATCACACTCCGCATCAGCGCCTCTGGGTAACCGTCCTGCACAAAGTAAGTGTAAAAGGTTAATTCTGACCGCAGGTGATTTTCTGGATCAATCAGAGCGTAATAGCGCAAATCGGCTAGAAGCTGAGGAGAAAGCTCAAGGGGGCAACCCACCTCTTGTGCAGATTGAATTTGCTGGAGAACGTCTTGATCTAAGTTGAAGCGAATGCTGTGAAACACCACGCGAGAACGACTCATTCGCTCTTGCTCAAATTGGATATAGGGTTCTAAATTGAGAACCCTACGCTCCCTAGTCTTGTTGGAGTGCTTTCGGGAAATAGAATGCGGCACGGGAAATTTACTCTATCCTCACCGTTGTGGTTACGTTGAATTTCAGGGAGATCCATCCTTGCCAGAATTCCATTGCAGCGACGCCTGCACCAAACCAATGACAAACTCCAACAGTCCGCGCCACTGTTTTTCCCCAGCCGTAACACCCTCTTTGTGAATTTGGAGAATCACATCCCGATGAGGATGATCCAAAATTTCCTGAGAGTAGCGGTTAATCACATCACCATCTAGCTGAATCACAGTTTGGGCATAAATCATATCCGTCGTGACGGCTTTGTGCAGAACTTCGGGTTTAACATAGCCCGGTTGCTGTGCCAGCGTTCGGTACAAAGCCTTGTTTCGATTATCCAGTGCGGTTTTGAGTTCACTGACCTTTCGCAAGCTGCGTAAGAAGCGGCAGTTTCTCAGGACTCGTTGGGCTTTGAGAATCTCTTCTGAATGGGTAGGACTAATCGGGTCTGGTAGCCGTGTTTGGATATGATGCATTTCTACCGTTGGATCGGTAAGAATCGGGTTTTCCCCTGAGGTCGAATCGAGAAGTGTGGGGTTGTAAAACTCCGAGGATGGGTCACTCAGGAGCAAGGCGTACTCCAGTTCCAGGGTTTTGCGTAATTCCAGATAGCGATCGCGCAAAGACTCGTGAATTCCCTGCTGTTCCAAATACTCCCCAGAGATCGGATAAATATCTCGGTAGGCTTCCCAAGCGATGAACTTGTCCCCTGTAATCTGCTCAACAACCATCGTGTTCACTTCAACTGCCGTGATGTCGATCAGAACTTCCCCCAAGGAGTGTAAAAATTCATTTAGGTTTCGATTCAACCCAGAAGCGGCAGGTTGACTTTGGTGGGAGTGGGGTGCGACTAAGTCTGTCGTCTTTTTTCGCTTTCGGTTTTGAGTATTGATCATCGCCATCAATCTACCTGACTTCTAGCTATTCTGGTTTGGGGAATGACTTGGGAGGCGGTGGGGGTGGCACTTGTTTGCCAGCAGATTTCGGCTGAGTGGCTGCATCCGGCTCTTGACCTGTCAGTGTATCAGATGGTTTGTCAGAAACTCCTGGCTCAGACGCTGGTGACGCCTCTGAATCTGGGGAAAACTCTAACTCTTGGTTGTTGTTTAGATTCCGATTGTTCGTCTGCGACTCATCCGAGGTCAAATCGTCTAGGGTTTCAGACCAATCAAAACCCGCGCCTATATCGTGATCTCGATCTAAGAAAGCTCTAGAGGGTTCAAGTTTATCCGCCGTAAAGTCATCCCAATCCTCATTGGCTTCTAAGTCCGATCTCAACTCATCCACAGAGGGATTGGCAAAGGGATCTGTGTCTTCCACTAAGTCCCCCCAGTCCTCATCCTCTACCAACTCTAAGGACTCCATATCGATCAAAGGTGCCTCAAGTGCAGGCTGCGGCGCATCCATCACCCAATCATCCCATTCT
The DNA here is from genome assembly GCA_039962225.1 of Microcoleus sp. AS-A8. Classification (NCBI taxonomy): domain Bacteria; kingdom Bacillati; phylum Cyanobacteriota; class Cyanophyceae; order Oscillatoriales; family Microcoleaceae; genus Microcoleus; species Microcoleus sp. AS-A8. The sequence continues at coordinate 815,156 of JAMPKV010000001.1, read as the reverse complement.
TCATCCTCTTCTAAGTCCAAAGACTCCAAATTAGGAACGGGTTTGTCTAACTCTGTATCTGCTTCATGGTCAACGAAGTCCCCCCAATCCTCATCCAATGGGCTTCTTGCTTCCAGGCTTTCCTGTTCTGAGGTGGAAGGCGATGCAAAATCTTCCCGTTTGAGAGTTGGCCAATCCTGATTTCCGAGTGAGTCTAATTCTCGTTGAGCCGACTCCGGTTCTTCCCCCATGAAGTCTCCCCAGTCTTCATCCACGGGAGAGATTGAGGCTTCGAGGTGCTGTGGTTCTGAGGTTGGGAGTGATTCAAAATCGTCCCGACTGATGAGATTTTCCCAATGCTGAATTTCCAGCGAGTCTGATTCTTCCCGCTCAAACTCCGATTGTTCCGCCACAAGCTCCCTCAAATCCTGATCAATTGGAAAGCTTGAGGATTCTAGGTTCTGTGGTTCTGCTGCTGAGGGCGAAGCAAAATCTTCTGGCCTGAGATTTTCCCAATCTTGATGGGCGGGTAGGTTGAATGCCCCTGGCTCAGTCTCCGATTCTCCCTCAACCGTATCACTCCACTCCCAATTTTCACGTAGGTCTGACTCGGAAGTCTCTGGGTTAGGGGGTGGCGCGACGGGCAAAGACTCCAATAAATCTAATACAGAGTCATCCCAATCGTCATCATCCTCCTCGTCCTCTGTTTCCTCTACCCATACTGAGTCCTTCTCTGTCGATGGTGTCAGGGAAGAAACAGGAAGTTCCGAGACCGATGATGCCTCTGGAGTGATATCTTCTTGTGTGACGATGTCTGGACTGACTATTGCATCTGTTACTACCTCGGTCGGCTCAACGACTGGCCTAGGCTCAGTGGTTTCCTCAACCGTTGGTAATAATTGACTCTGGGCATCCAGGGATTCAGGCTCAATGAAGGGAGGGGTTGTATCTGGATAACGCAGAGCCACTAAAACCTCAAATAGCTTTTGCAAACTCTTGAGGTTGTTTTCAATTAACTGACTGCCTCCAGCGACTTGCTCCAGGTGGAATTGCTTCAATTCCCGGTAGCGACCATTGCCGATAAACTCTTCACCAACCTCGTGTTCAACCTCTCCCTCAATCATATTGATGCGGGTACGCAGGCGATGACCGGGCTTGGCTTCCGATGTCTCTACATCCTCTTCTGTGGGCACCCAGGTGGTAAATTTCAACTCAACCGCTTCACTGAGGGCTAGAGCCAGTGCCTCAGGAATGTTACCCGCCTTAAGTTGTGCTTTAAAGTCATCGCTAGACGCCATATATACTATCCCCACTGAAATCGGCGGTTCGCTGGCCAAGAAACTGCCTAAAATGTTTCCGTATTGTCAATTTTTACTGTTTATTGTCTGGCTCGGAGGGAGGGAGGGCAGAATTTCCATCCCCTAGTCGGCGTGATGCCGGTGGTAGGTGGGTTAAGGTATTGGTCAGAACAGTAAACAGTTGTTGTAAGTTTTCCAAATTGTGCTGAATAATTTGGCGTCCTTGTTGAACTTGTTCCATATGGAATTCTCGCAGTTCGGTATAAGGGCCATTCCCAATGAACCGACTGCCCACTTCATTATCGATCGCACCATCTACGATATTCATGCGGGTACGCATACGGCTATCGGGAGCCGGCTTGGCTGTTTCTGCTGTGGTGTTAGTCTCTGGGTTCTTGGATGAAGATACCCAGGTGGTAATTTCCAACTCAACGGCTTCACCCAGTGCCAGGGTTAGGGCATCCACAATCCTTCCTGCCTTAAGTTGTTCTTTGAAGTCGTCGCTGATTGCCATACGCTTATGCTTGCCTCAAGCGATAAAGATAGCTTGCATATTAGACTAGAAGTGCCTTGACTATAGCAAACCTCTGCCCCACCTTAACAATTTTCATTTTCAATCCCATCCCAATGTGTTAGGTGTTGAGTCTCAATGTTGGCAATTCACTGCCAGAAGTCTGTGGCGTCATATCCCAACTGCCTCAGCATATGGCGCAGCAGCGGTAAGCTGAGACCAATAACATTGGTGTGACAACCTTCTAGCTTTTCCACAAACAGGCTGCCTTTACCTTCCAATGCAAAGCAGCCAGCACAGTGCAGGGGTTCACCGGTCGCGACATAGGCTTGAATCGCGCGATCGCTTATATGGGCAAAGTAGACGTTTGTGGTACCGTGGCGAACTATAGTTTGTTTTTTGGCTACGTCAATCAAGGCATGACCGGTGTACAGTACGCCCATCGTTCCTCGCATTTGCTGCCAACGGGCGATCGCTTCCTCTGGATTAGCGGGTTTTCCATGAATTTCGCCCCTGACGCTCAACACCGAATCACAACCCAAGATTAGGGCATCGTTAAATTGACCTACAACCGTCTCGGCTTTTTTCAGCGCCAGAGTCTCCACCAACGCCAGGGGGTCACTTAATTGCACTTGAGATTCATCAAAGCCACTTTGGCAAACCACTGGTTCAATCCCAGCATTTTGCAACAAGCGTCTGCGAGCAGGAGAAGCGGAGGCTAATACAAAGGTTGGGATACCCATAATCTCCAGAAGTTGAGGACACTTAGTGTCAGAGCTTTTCAGTTAGTACACCTACATCAATTCCAGCTCGTCATTGCGCTGCAAGCATCTTTTATTGAGTTAGCTTCTTTTCGCTTCAATACACTGAAAAAGACTTAACAACTTGCTCGAACACATTCCGCATCTTATTCCAGCGCCCTTCCGTGGTTGAAGCATTAAAGGTGTAGAGTTTGCCACGACTCACAGCCACACTAGCGAGGTTGTGCCGTTCTTGGTTGGGAAGCTTGACATTGTATTCCAGCAGGTAATAAGTTTTATCCCCAGACTCACGCGCTTCAGCGTTAACCAATTCCGCTTGGCGACCTGAATTCGCAGGCGCGATCGCATTTTTTTGCAACTGATAGCCCACTTCCCCTGGTGTTCCCAAATCTTGCAGCGTTTTCCCTTTGGGCACTTCGCTGAAGATGACGCTAACATTTTCTGTCTGCTCTACCAAATCGCGGAACACAATATCAGGCCCGGTAGTCACTTGAACGGGCACCCAACCATTGGGATAGAGAAACTCATAGCCATCAATGCTATCGACATAGCTTTTCAATCCGCTGATACCGGTCGTGCATCCATGTAAACCCAGGCTCAGCACCAGCAGCAGTAGGGCGGCAATTGCTTTGAGCATCTTTACTCTCCGTTGAATCCTGCTGCTTTATTTTCTCATCTTTAGGGGACAAAGCTTGGGTTAAGTTATTGAAGAAAAATAGTGTATTCTGACGGTCTATTATATTCAGTACAAGAGTCTTAATCCGTTCTTAAAGCTTAGATCTCTAGGAACTACACGGCATGATTTGAGAGTTTTAAAGGCGTTCACCCAAAACTTGAGCTAACGACTTGAGAAAGAATGCTGCTTTAGAGGAAACTATGAACCCGACTTATCGAATACTCGCTTTTTTGGGATTTACCACCCTACTGGTTGGACTACCTAATACCGTTTTTGCCCAGCTTCCCCCTGCTCAAGGGCTGATTGCCGCCCAGCAGCAGCAAGGGCTGAGCGCTGTGGAGTTGTATAACCGAGGCGTTGATAAACTCAATGCGGGGAATTATCAGGGAGCGATCGCAGATTTTAACCAGGCGTTGCAACTCGACCCCAAAGATGCAGACACTTATTATAACCGGGGGTATGCTTATCACACCCTAGGCAGTTACGAGAAGGCGATCACAGACTACACTGAAGCGATTCGGTTAAACCCTAAATTTGCTCAAGCTTACAGCAATAGGGGCTATACCTATTTTGTGTTGAAAAATTACCAACAATCAATCGCTGATGTCACAAAAGCCATTGAACTGAATCAAAGCAGTGACAACGCTTACGTCAGCCGAGGGAATGCTCACGATGAACTGGGAAACCATGAGGCCGCATTAGCTGACTATGAAAAAGCCCTCTCGCTCAATCCCAACAATGCTAGGGCGTTTTACAACCGAGGTTTAACCCGTAACCGCCTCAATCAGCATCAATCCGCTATTCAAGATTACTCCCAAGCGATTCGGATTCAACCTGAATTTGCCGAAGCCTATTACAATCGAGGACTCTCTGGCTTCAACCTGAAAAACTATAAAGATGCGATCGCAGACTTGAAAAAAGCGGCTGAACTTTTCAAGCAAAACGGTAGGACAGAGAATTCTCAGAGTGCGATGGATGTGATTAAAACCATACAGGAGTTAGGTAACTCCTGACTTGCACCAGTCTTGACCTACCGTTAGATGCTATCAATGGCTCATCGGATTGAGTAATTGGCTTTGCTGGTACTCCGAGTACCCTTGTATCGCTCAACTAGCTCATACCAGAGGCTGAGTAAGCGACGAAGACTAATCCCCCAACGAGTACCAGCGCTGCCACACCCAATAAAATGTAATTTCGTTTTTGATCACCTGTCGGAGGCTCTGCCAGGTAAGTCTTGGTCTCTGGGGCAAAATTATTGATCAGGCCGCCTTCTTCTTTGGTAAATGGCATGAAAATAATAACCTTTGTTTACTTATTAACTTTAAATTTAACAGAAATAGGCATTAATGCTCTCCTCGATTAGTCATAAATCTTTACGAAGCTTCCTGAATCTTTACACTCAGCGCCGTTGTAGTCGATGGGGTATCGCCGGAGGGATTGTACATCAGGAGTTCAGGAGAAGAGAAAACCTTTCCTGTGCTTCTCCGTCAAGAGCCAACATTAACGGTATAGTTCAGGGAAAACGGTCTAAAGCGTGCCCCCGGCTTCGCCGTGCCCCTGAGTTCGAGTTCGTAAGCCCCAACGGTGGGAAATACGATATCTGCCCCTGGAATCCCTCGATACTGTTCTGCTGAAATCGCTCTTAAGCGGGGAGTCAGGAGAGGTCGTGCATTTTGAGGGCGGGGCTTAGAGTAGACAAACAACTGACAGTTACATTGTGATAAAGGGATTGGCTGCCCTCCTTTACGAGTCAGCGCAAACCAAGCTTGAGTCGATTTTCCAGCTTTAGGATTATGATTCGGTGTAATGTGAAAAGTCGCCGCTACATCACCCGATATGCCAACAGTATGGGCGACAACAGGAGCGGCAATGAAGACCCAAAGGAAAAGCCATCCCAAATTTGTTCCTGGAGTGAGACGGAGCATAAAACCTCTACAATGCAGGAGAAACGAGCATAGCTGAGAAAGACAGGATGACCTGAAAACCCGTTCAGAATTGAAGGGGTGATTTCTTTCAGATTTCAGCCAAGTCAATTTTGCAGAATGTGTTTTGGCAGTGTCAAACGACAGGTTGTCGCATTCAGGGGTTGCCAAGCTCAACAAGTCTGGATGGGAAGACTAAAATCAATCGTCATTTCCACCAGAAGGGGTAAGGAACATTCGTACAATAATGTCTTGGCTTCATATCATTCAACAGATTCAGGAGATTGGCAATGTCAACAGTCGCAGTTGGGTCCATTGAAACGAAGGGCTTTCCTGCTGTACTCGCCGCAGCAGATGCAATGGTCAAAGCCGGTAGAGTCACCTTAGTGGGATATATCCGAGTAGGTAGCGCTCGCTTTACAGTTAATATTCGCGGGGATGTTTCGGAGGTGAAAACCGCTATGGACGCTGGAATCGCGGCGGTAGAAAGAGTTTACGGTGGTGCGTTAGAGTCTTGGGTGATCATTCCTCGTCCCCACGAAAATGTAGAAGCGGTTCTGCCCATTGCTTATTCCGCTGAAGTTGAACAATACCGGGATGCTGTGGAAAACCCCATCATGCCTAGACGCGCAAACGGCTCTTCCTTTTAAATAAGGCTTGAAGGATGAAGCATAAAGGTTGAAAAATCAAGTGATCAAGTGTGGTTTGACTTCTGAAACCCAAAGCAGATTTGAGCTTTCACAAAGCCATCCAACCTTTTGCTCCTTCATCCTTCACCCTCAGAACTGACCTCTCAGGTGAAGTACCACTGTACTCTACGTTACCGAGTCACGCCCTGTATCACATTGGAACCATCAAAAGGTTGTGGATTACCAGTCCAATTAAAGTCGTTAATCCGCAAGCTAATAGAACCGAGTTGCTGAACTGGGTTGAAGCGCAAGAGGATGTTGTAGGTACGACGGCTATATTCCAACAGGTAGTCCGTGCTGATCTCCTTACCTGTATCTAAATTAATATACGTCTGAAACCCAACCCGGAACGGGCCATACACTTGCTGAGTGATTCCAGCAGATAGCACTTTAGTATCCGCCACTCGGTCGAAGAGGAAGGGTGATTTGTTCCCAAGAGCTACCTGTGTGTAGCCGATGTTAAAACCTGTGTAGTCCAGGTAAGGGCGAGAGAAATGACCCAGTTGCCCAACAAGTCCAATGGTGCCACTTAGGGATTGTTGAGTATCTCCGTTACTGTAGGCACTGGCAACCCCGGTCACGGATGTATTGACGGATAAGTAAGGAACAACTGGGGTTGGAGTATAGCGTAACCCTTCTGTGGGAGTTGGCGGTAAAGCTTGACCCTGCCACAGTAAAAACCCCTTACCTAAAGAAACACTGCCTTGATAACGCCCCAGACTAATTCGATTATTGGTGCGGTTGGGTTCAAGTAAGTCTAATCGATCCGTATCGGCGTTGATATATTGAGCACCGGCCTGATAAGTGAGGTTAATACCTGTATTCCCTAAGGGAATCACGGGTGAGGTGATAACGGCACCGATGCTACTCTGAACAGTCTGGAAACCCAGGGAGCCGTTAAACAGACGATCGCGATAGCTAGACTCCAAGTTGAGGGTATGAGGGAGAGTCGCGCCGATGATCTGCTGAAGTCGTAAACTGCCGCGAAAATTTTCTTCAAAGTCGGTGGGATCGAACGTGGTGAGAACCGCACGCCCGGTCAAGGTTGTTCGTGGCCCAAGAGTCCCATCCAGCCTAGCTCTTACCCCAAACACCGAGGGGTCAATAACGCCTTCCTCAAAAATGGCTCGCTGGAGAAAGTACTGGGGTGTGACACTAAAGCGCAGGTTCGGTGTATTGAGTACCTCAAATGATCGCTCAACAAACAAACCACCCCGATCATTTCCATCATAGCCAAAGTTGAGCAGAGCCGGTTCCCGTGGACGACGGTCAATCGTGATGCGATTGCGTAACAAGGGTAGCTCAAACCCCTGGTCGAACACAATGCGGGGTCGAGAGGCGACCACTTCATCCACCAACGGTTCTAACCGTGTAAATCGAGCGGTATCGGCGCGTACCTCTAACTCTGGCGGTGAGAAGGGATCGTTGGTAATCCGCACGTTCCGAGCGATCGCATTGGAGCCTTCAAACTCCACCCGTTCAGCTTGATAGCGAAAGCGATTAATCGTTCCCCCTGATGGCGGAACCGATAAATTTTGGGCTGAACTCCCACCACCCACCACAAAAGAATAACCTCCAGGGTTACTAATTCCTTGTAAGGGTTGATCGCTGGCGATGCGCTCACTTAACGGTCGTTGGGGGGGTGGGGCGGTACTCCCCGGTGTTGGTGAGAATGAAAGATCGCTTCCGGCGGTGGGTGAATATAACTCGCCACTGGCATTTAAAATAACGCCACTATCTTGGACAAAGTAATACTCAAAGCGTTGACCCCGTAACACCTGCTGTCCTCGTGTTAGGGCGACATTGCCTTGGGCGACGATAATCCGATTGGGTAAATTTACTTCAACGCGATCGGCATTGAGTAAGGCTTCCCGAAACCGCAACACAACATTGCCCTGTGCTGTAATTACTTTTCGCTGATCATCATACTCTTGGCGGTCTGCCGTTAACTCAATCACACCACCTGTACCGAAGGGATTATCGGGTACGTTGGGCGTGGGTGTTGGTGTGGAAGGGGGTTGAGGGTTAACCTCGTCCTCATTGGGTGTGGGTGCGACTTCTTCTTCCGGTGAGGGTTGAGTCTCTGGATTGGGAATACTGAACTCAAATTCTTTCGCCTCTCCCCCACGCTCTTGAGTCACCAGACGCTTCACGTTTTGTGTGCCCAGTGTCACACTTAAGGCATCAGACGGTGAGACGTTCGAGGACGCAGAGGCTTGAAGCGTATTCGCTTCACTGACTAAAACGGGCGGGGAAGAACGGGTTGGGGGAGATAGGGCGGCGGAACTTGAAAAACTCTGGGAGCGATCGCTTTGCTGCTCTACTGCTTCACCTATCGATGGAGCTTCAGGGGATGGTCTGGAATATCCGACGGAAATAGGAGGGCCGAGTAAGGCGGCGCTTTTATAAGCCCTCAATGGAGAAAATTCAGGAGCAAACGCCTCTGGCGGGGTCGGTTTAGGGATTGTTCCGCTAGAAAGCGAACGACTCAGTCTCGCGCCCGGTGCCTCGATTGAAGCTTGTTCAAGAGTAACGGCATCGTTAGTCGTTACGGGCTGGATAATTGCAGGGGTTTCAGGCGGTTGAACGGGTTGGGGCATCTTTCAACAGTAAGAGTCGAAGGGACGGCTCCGAAACGTGAGCGTCCACCGCCCTGAATACTGCCAGGGCAAGGCACGCCTCGCCCTTTCAGACTGGGGGATGAAGCGGTAAGCTTTTTCGGCCTGCTAGACGACCAGCACCATCGGTGCCGCAGCCATCCAGAGTACCATGCTACGCTTAACCGTTGGAGTAAATTACTCCAAATCCCGTCGATTGGGGTTACGAGCCGGATCGTTTGACAAAAAGCCAAACACAAATAGAGCCACGAAGATACTAACAACGATATAGACCACAATTTTGAGGGTCACCATATTGATATCTCCCAGAGAGGATGAACAGCAGAATGTCTTAAGCGTTACAAAACGCTATAACTTTCTTAATCATACCCAAAGGTGGCTTCCTTTTTTTGGCTTGAATCAAGGAAACGGCGTCGCTCTCCAGCCGTCTGTGACTGTATTAGCTGGGCTTTGGTCAGCTATGACGCATCCTGGTTGTGTTGCGTTCCAGCCGATGGCAGAGAAGAGCGGGATCAGTGGATTGTAGCTAGGTAAAATCGGGTGCGTAGGGACACAAATAGAGTTTTTAACACAAGATCTAATTTCTATATGCCCACCCCTAAAAACTGCTTAGTGAGCATTTGTTGACAAAAAGAGTATTAAGGTCTCTCAATTTCAGCACAAGTAAGTACACAATATGATCCGAGTAAGACTTGGAACTTTGTCGCTTTATGCAGCCAATTCGCACGTTTAACGTCTCTCCTTCCCTACCGAAGCCGCTTGAACCCTTACGAAAGCTGGCTTACAACCTCCACTGGGATTGGAATGTCGAGACCAAAGATTTATTCCGACGTTTAGACCGCGATTTGTGGGAGTCCAGCCGCCACAACCCTGTCTTGATGCTGGGCACCATCAGCCAAGCGCGGCTTCAGGAAGTGGCGGAAGATGAAGGCTTTCTGGCCCAAATGGAGCGAGCCTCTCGACAGCTGGACGACTACCTCAAAGAGCGGACATGGTACCGCAAACATCGCGACAAAGGAGAGAAAACTGAATGCTATGCGTACTTCTGCGCTGAGTATGGTTTGACGGATTGTCTACCCATCTACTCCGGTGGCTTGGGTGTCCTGGCTGGAGACCACCTCAAGTCAGCCTCTGACCTAGGTTTACCTTTGGTAGCGGTCGGTTTGCTTTACCAGGAAGGCTATTTTGCCCAGTACCTTAACGCCGATGGTTGGCAGCAGGAACGCTATCCGATCAACGATTTCTACAATATGCCGCTTCACCTAGAGCGGAATGCCGATGGTTCAGAGCTGCGGATCGAAGTAGACTATCCAGGTCGTACTGTGTATGCCCGTATCTGGCGAGTACAGGTTGGAACCGTACCCTTATATCTACTAGACACAAATATTGAACCGAACAATCCCTACGACCACGACATCACCGATGAGTTGTATGGCGGTGACCTGGATATGCGGATTCACCAGGAGATGATGTTAGGGATTGGGGGGATGCGTGCCCTACAAGCGTTGGGATACAAGCCGACGGTCTATCATCTCAACGAAGGTCACTCGGCCTTTTTGATTCTAGAGCGCATCCGTAAGCTGATGCAGGAAGAAGGGCTGAGCTTCCATGAAGCGAAGCAGGTGGCCCAATCTACGCAAATTTTTACGACTCATACACCGGTCTCTGCTGGGTTTGACCTGTTTCCCCCCGATAAGGCCATGTACTATGTGGGTCACTATGCCAATATCTTTGGCTTATCGAGAGAGGAATTTCTCGGTTTAGGACGGGAAAACCCGGCGGATCTGGCCTCCCCCTTTAGTATGGCTGCGTTAGCGCTTAAGACAGCCAGCTATACCAATGGGGTCAGCTCCCTGCATGGAGAAGTATCACGGGTGATGTTCCAGGGGCTGTGGCCGAACCTGCCATTGCCAGAAGTGCCGATTACGTCGATTACTAACGGGGTACATGCTCGAAGCGTTGTGGCGAAGCCGACGCAGGAACTGTATGACCGTTATCTGGGGCCAAGCTGGTCGGATAAAGGGGCAGATGACCCCTTGTGGGAGCGGGTGAACTCAATTCCTGATGAGGAATTGTGGCGCAATCACGAGCGGCAGCGCTCGGAGCTGGTTGTGTATGTGCGGGAGCGGGTACTCAAGCATTTACGCGATCGCGGGGCACCCCCAACAGAACTGGCTCAAGTCAACGAAATCCTCGACCCCAGCGTTTTGACAATTGGCTTTGCCCGTCGGTTTGCCACCTACAAGCGAGCCAACCTGTTCATGCGCGACATGGAGCGGATTAAGAAAATCATGAGGGCCAACAAAGACCGACAAGTCCAGTTTGTGATTGCCGGGAAAGCCCATCCTAAGGACATGCCAGGGAAAGAATTAATCCGCCAAATCATCCGCCAGATTCGTGAAGCGGGCATTGGGGATCATGTGGTATTCGTCCCTGACTACGACATTTATCTGGCGCGGATGATGGTAGCTGGTTGCGATGTCTGGTTGAACACGCCTCGTCGCCCCAGAGAAGCCTCTGGAACCTCTGGGATGAAGGGGGCGATGAATGGTCTACCCAATCTCAGCATTCTCGATGGATGGTGGGACGAAGCGGATTATGTCCGCACTGGCTGGCCGATTGGTCATGGGGAAACCTATGATGACCCAGAATACGAAGATCAGGTCGAAGCCAATGCTCTCTACGAATTGTTCGAGGAGGAGGTTGTCCCCTTGTTCTACAATCGTGACAGCGAGGGAATTCCCAGAGGGTGGGTCGCAAAAATGAAAGACGCCATCCGGTTCAATACCCCGGTCTTCAACACGGCACGGATGCTGCGGGATTACGCCGTAAACGGCTATTTCCCAGCCAGTAATCGCCATTTTGCCATGACGGGCGACACCTACAAGCCAGCGAAAGAGCTAGCGAGTTGGAAGCGGCAGCTATTTGAACGCTGGTACGACATCAAAATTGAAGATGTTGACATCGCCGCCCCCGCCGATCTGATGGTCAATCAATCGGTCGCCGTCAAAACCCGAATCAATCTGGCAGGACTGAGTGCTGATGATGTCCAAGTGGAACTCTATCAAGGAGCTATCAACACCGATGGGCAAATTATGAACGGTATACCGGTCGTGATGGATTATCAAGGCACTGACGAAAGCCACCGTAGTATTTATACGGGTGATGTGGTTTACGGTGCGAGTGGGTTACAGGGTTTGTCCCTGCGGGTGTTGCCTAAACATGACTATCTTTCTAGTCCCTATGAGCTAGGTTTAGTACTCTGGGCTTAGAAGGGGTAAAAGGTTGAAGGTTCAAACCTTCAACCTTCAACTTTCAACTTTTGATTCGCTGCAAGTCTTCCAATACCTCAGCGGCTGATTGGTATCTTGCAGCGAAATGGTAACGCACCATCTTCTCTAAAACCGCAGCAAATTCTTCCCCGACACTCACTAAATGCCGCCAGATGACATCCCCCGATTCTGAATGCCCCAGTTGATAGGGCGGAATGCCCGTGAGAGCTTGAATACCAATCATTCCTAAAGCGTAAATATCACTGCTCAGCGTGGGGTGTCCCGCATATTGCTCGGCTGGAGCATAGCCACGAGTACCAATAGCAACGGTGTAATTTTCTTGATCTGTTGGCTCTTGGGGTTGAATCTGCTTGACTGCGCCAAAATCAATTAAGAAAAGTTGATTGTCAGATTCACGACGCATGATATTGCTCGGCTTGATATCCCGATGAATGACTTTGTGTTCGTGGATAAACACTAGAATTTCTAAAGTTTCCTTCAGAAAGTTAAAAACTTGCGCTTCGGGAAGTTTTTTATCCACTGGCAATTCATCACTCAGAGGATGACCTTCAACATATTCTTGAACTAAGTAAAACTCTTGCTTTTCTTCAAAATAAGCTAGTAACTGAGGAATATGAGGATGTTTACCTAACTTCTCTAAAATTTCGGCCTCAGTTTCAAACAGCCGTCTGGCAACGCCTAAAAATTTGTCATCACGGCGAGCCGGTTTTAAATGCTTGACTACACAAGTCGGTGTACCGGGTCGCTGAGTATCTTTTGCTAGATAGGTAAGACCAAACCCACCAGCACCCAAAACATTCTGAATGTCGTAGCGTCCAGCCAAATGTTGGGAGGTGTCTTGGGGTTGGGGTGCGACCTTATCCTTGGTGGGAGATGTAAAGTCTTCCGGCGTCGCAATTGCTGTGTCCCCATCATCGGGAGGCATATCCGTTGATTCAGGGATCGATACCTGGGAATCTGCTTTAGATGACTGGTGAAGCCTCTCTCTCAAGAGTTCTTGCAAAAGTGCTAGGTTACTCTCTTGCTCCTTCGCTTTTTGCTCAATATAACGGCGCTCTTCATCCGCTTTGCGCTTTTCTTGCTCAGCCTCGTAACCGTTGTAAGCGAGAACTCCAGTACTGGCAAAAATTAAACCTAAAGCGGGGGCTACGATGGGAATCCATCCAGACCCCAAAAATACGAATACTGAACTCCCTAACAACAAACTCAAGGCTCCAATCTCAGCAATGGCTAGCTGTCCGGGGTGACGGACAACCCGCACAACGACACCACCAGCCATTGACCACACCCAAATCCACAAGACTTCTCCCCACTCTGGCCAGAACCAAAACAGGGATTGTCCATCGAGGGCGCTACTGAGCAATTGACTGGCGATTTGACCATGGATCACGACTCCTGGGGTTCTCTCGAAGCGTTGCTGACCCGTACTATAGGGGGTATAGAGGAGATCGTTCAGGCTAGGGGCGGTTAGACCAATCAGGACGATGCGGTTTTTGATCCAGTTAGGGTCTACTCGGTCTTGCAGAACGTCCCTTAAGGTCACGCTTCGCGCCAGCGCGCCTCCAGAGCGGTAATTTAAGAGAATTTGGTAGCCGCCGGTATCCGCTTGTTGGTAGCCCCCGTCATTGGGGTCGAGCGGCTTTAAGCTCGCTTTACCCAGTTTGATGTGCTGTTGTGGGGTCAATTGCGGCTGTATTCCTTTTTGTTCCAAGTAGCGTCGTGCCAGTTGAAAGCTGAACGAGGAGTCACTCATGCAGCGAGAATTCGTCGGTGGCTCGCCAAGTAATAAAGCTCGCCTAACCACACTTTTGGCATCTACCGAAAAGTCACTGAAGCCAACACGTTCGATGGGAACCCCTGGGGGGGGTGGTGTGCCAGGATTATTGGAATCGCTGAGTTTGCAAACGGGAACAATGCGATCGCTATTTTTTAGCCGCGTTGAAAATTCAGCATGACCTGGGGGATAGGCAATATCCCGATAGATATCCAAACCAATGACGGCGGGTTGATGCTTTTCCAGCTTGGTCATTAGCTGATTGAGCAAGGCATCCTTTAGGGGGAACCCATAGGACTGAATATCGGCCTCCGTCCCCTCCACGATCAGCAGGCGATCGTCTAGTGGTAGTGCAGGTCGTAGCTGCATCATATAGTCAAACGCTGTCAGCTCTATAGGCTCCAACAGACGTAGCTGCCGACCCACCAACAGCAAACCCATAACCGTCAGACTGGCGATCGCCGCAGGATGTCTGAACACAGCACGACCGAAGTGCCACAAACTCCTTAGCCCCAGGTTAGAGCTTTTTGAAGGAACCAAGGCTAGAATCCCGCCTTTAGTTGCCTTGGTTAAGAGGGACGTAGTTTCTTTTGAGTTTTGAGTTAACTCCCCACTCGTCACTTTCACGTATCTGACCACTCACAACGAATAAATAAGCACGACGCGTAATTGCACCTTGATTCCCTGTTGTTGAGGTTTGTTTGAGCTTCTAGTGCTTCTCCAACTAGAATTTTTGTCTCTACACCTTCAACCCTATTTTTATGACTAATTTTCAGGGTTGCCATCCTATCTTAAATAACTAGTCTAAGGTTGTAGCCAGAGGTGGTCATGACATTTGGCGGCCTGCTGAATAACTAGGGATATCCTCCGGAGAAAGCTCGTTGCTGCTCAGAGCGTTATTATCCAGTTAGCTGACTTCAGTTTAATCAAAATGCCTAGATAGCATCGGCAATACACAACCGTGTTCATTCAGTAGACGACGATGATTCGATCACCATAAGCCTAATTATAAAAAACTACCCTACCCTAGTCGGCTCACTGCTGAAGATAGCTAGCTTTTCGTTGAGATTTGACAAGCTAGTCAATACCACTATAGAAGCTACAACACCCTATTGAAAGTTATGTCATGATTTATCTTATCTTTGCTCGCTAACGGATGGCTTTCCCAGCAGGGTAACTTGATATCCTTGTGGGAATTGCATCATAAAAAGCCCGCCGAAGCGGGCTGGGTATTTAATGCCTTCGTCCTACTTTTCCGTTAATGTCCAGACACCATCCCAGTCATCGGGTGGAGGGGCTTGGAGAAAATGCTGACAGCGCGTCAAGTGCAATGACGCCGCTTTATTTTCCTTGTCAATATCTTCGAGAATGGTGGCAAACTCAGTCATAGCACGGGTAAATTTCCGATTCAGGTAATGCTCTCGTCCTTTATGGTAAAGCTCGATGATTTCCTGCTTTTGCTCAGAAATGGACTCTGTGCGTAACCCCATCACTTCATAAATTCTGACGGGGTCGTTCTTACCTTTAACGCGAATACAATCTAGCTCCCTGTACCAAATTTTGTCGGCGCAGGGTCGGAAGGTATATTCGCTAATCACGATATCACAGCCGTATTGCTTACTCGCGCCTTCCAAACGAGAGCCTAGGTTAACACCGTCTCCAATAGCGGTGAATTCCATCCGCTTGCTAGAACCAATGTTGCCACTAATCACACTATCGGAATTAATCCCAATGCCAATTTTGATCTGTGGCTTGTTACAGGCTTCGCGACGTTCATTGAACTCTGCCAAACGGTGGCGCATTTCGACAGCTGTTTGCACCGACCTCCAGGCATGGTCTTTGAGGGGTAAGGGTGAACCAAAGACGGCCATGATGGCATCGCCGATGTATTTATCGAGGGTGCCTTTGTATTTAAAAATCACCTCGACCATCGACTCAAAATATTCATTCAACATCCCCACCACCTCTTCTGCCTCTAAACTTTCCGTTAAGGTGGTATAGCCGCGAATGTCGGAGAAGAGAATGGAAACATCCTTGCGATCGCCCCCTAATTTGGTGTCGTCAAGTCTCAGTAATTCCTCCGCCAGCTCCTGAGTCATGTAGCGATACATCGTACTCTTAAGCCGCTTCTCATCACTGATGTCTTCCATCACCACCAACGCCCCCCGCACTTTAGTCTCATCGTTGGCGTCGGCAATGGTATTCAGCGACAAATTCACACTGCGTTGTTGCTCAGGTCCCCCGGAAATTAATGTGCGATCAGGATAGTATTGCTTGCGATCTTTGGCGCTCTTTCCCTTTAAAGCGTCCTCTAACCATTGGGCAAATTTGTTCTCGTCTTTTCGTTCTTGGCCTTCAATGCGGAGGATATTCTTGACCAATTCTCCTTCTACACGTCTTTGTGCATCTAAGCCGAGTAGGTCTCTGGCTCTCTCATTCACCGCGATAATTTTGCCTTCTTTATCGGTCGAGATCACTCCATCCGAAAGACTTCGCAGAATATCGCGCTGCATTCGCTCTTGTTGCTTAACAGTGTCAAACAACTTCGCGTTTTGCAGGGCTACACCCGCTTGGATGTTAAACGCCTTCATGAATTCTTGGTCAACGCGATCGAAACTCGCTTTCCAACACTCCGGTGCGTTAGGCCAATCCGCTGGGTCATAGTCAGGAAATTCGCCCTGTTTCTTCTTGTTAATTAACTGCGTGACGCCGATCAATTCTCCATCGGCATTAAACACGGGCATACATAACAGGCTACAAGTCCGATAACCCGTCCTCTTATCAGTTTCTTTCGAGGTTTCAGAGCCTTCATGGTCATAAAGGTCAAACCCAATATTAACGGGTTCACCGGTGAGAGCCACTTGACCGGCAAAGGAACTCATTGAGCGCGGCAGGCGCATCTCTTGTAAAACGTTATTGATGGGAATTTTTGTCCACAAATCATCGCGATCATGGTCAATAAGCCACAGCGTACTGCGAGACGCATTCATCAGTTGCTGGGCTTCATCCATCACCTTTTTCAGGGTTTCTTCCAAATCTAAGCTGCTTTTGCTTAGGGAGTTGGTGGCGGATATTAAGGCTTGAGCTGCTCGTTGTTTTTGGGTTGCCCGCCGCAGCGATCTAGACGACTCCATAATCAGGCGAATTGAGGGGGCAAATTCCTCAAAAACTCTCTCGTCTTCAGAACTGAAACCGTTCAGGTCAATTTTTTCTTCTAAAGCCGCCTTTGGGTCGTGCTGGGGTTTTAATTTATTTAAGAGTTGGACAACGGCAACTAACTCGTCCTGCTCGTTCAACAGGGGTAACGCCAGCATTGTGTAGGTGCGGTATCCGGTTCTCTTAAATTGCTCTTTAGATGCACCAGAGCGCGGATCGTCAAAGAAATCGTAGGGAATATTAATAACTTTCTTGAAGGTCGCGACCTCACCCGCAATCCCTTGATCGGCAGGAATGCGAATTTCTAGGGAACCACCGCCTTGATCCTTAGCAATAATCGACCAGAGTTGATTTCTTTCTTCATCCAAGACAAAAATGGTGGTGCGATCAGCCGCCAGGAGTTCCCCGGTTTTTGTCGTAATGGAACGTAACATTTCATCCAGGATTGAGTCAAACCCTTGGGCATCCAGCAAGCTATCGAGCATGGATAAGGTTTGATTAACAACCTCTAGTCGGCCTTCTACCTCTGTAACGACTTGTTTAAATGTGTCTTGATTCAGAGGAGCCAGGAAGGCAGAAAAAGTTCCCTTATTAGTTGCTAAGGCACTGACAGATGAATGGTGCTGTGTGTCTGTCTTGGGTTCGTCGGATTGAGCAGAAACATCAATGGTTACTTCACGCGGTTCTAAAGCCGAGGGACGGGGAGATGCAGCGGTCATATGCTTTTCTCTACTGAAGCTCGAATTAAGAGATCTTTATTATCTGTGTGAGTCTTAATAAATTCCACTCACTCCTGTGCGTTGCCCACTTACTTGTTCCTAACCTTGTTGATAACGAAGTCAGTATATCCCACTCTAATTACCAGTTTAGTGTTTCAACAACACTTCAACAGCATCTAGGCGGATGTGGTCGCTAGAACACCGAAAAATTCCCACTCTGCCCATCATCTTGGCATCAACACAGAAAAGATATGTTGTCAGTTTTACAATTTTTTCTGGGTCTTGGCTTAAGGTCGCGTTAACAAAAGCGAACAGGGCACTGAAACAAGAAATCATAGCACATCAGTTTCGGGATTTTTCAAAAGACGGGGAGAGATTGTTTAGGCGCTTAAAAAAGGAATCTACCTGTCGGATTGGGTATCTACAGCATCGCCTTGAGCGTTAACGAAGAGGCTGCTTCAGACCTAGAAAAAGCCTACATTCCCATGGCTTTCTGGGTCGGCCTTCTCTAGTTTTGACGGGAGTGACGTGCTTTGGCGAGGAGAGACTCGGCGAAGGTCATTGCTTCTTGCGCCGAATGTCCACCCGCAAGCTGGGCAATTTCTTCGCGACGCGTTCCATGAGTATCTAGGAGACTGACGCGGACAACTGTGCGTCGATCGGTTAGTTCATCGCTTAAAAGTGGGTCATCAAGTTCTGGCATGGCTTGGCTATTTCGCTTAGAGGATGCTGATTGTTTTAAGGAATGTGAGAGCGGTTGGTCAATCACTTGTTTATCAACTCGGAAGTGTCGGTCTGCCATCGCGGCAATTAAAGGTTGGTGAGTCACACACAGAACTTGGTGTTGTTGACTGAGGTGGTGCAGTTTTTCGGCGATCGCTTGAGCCACACGACCTGACACTCCCACATCAATTTCATCAAAGATTAAAGTTCTGTGTGCGTCGTTCGTCATTGAGAAACAAGCTTTTAAAGCTAGTAGAAAGCGGCTCATTTCGCCACCCGACGCTGTAGCGGACAGTGGTTGCAAGGGTTCACCAGGGTTCGGCGAAAAATAAAAGGCCACTTGGTCTGCACCCGCTGCCGTCGGAGAGATAGGTGCAATTTTGACTTGGAATTGTACCTTTTTCATTGCCAGAGGCTTGAGTTCTTCAACCAAACGCTTTTCCAGTTCTTCAGCGGCTTTCTGGCGGAAATAAGTTAATTGATAACAAAGATTTGTTAACTTATCTTGACATTGAGCGTAGGTTTTTTCTAATTCTTCCAGGGATTGTCCCTCGCCACTGAGTTCAGCCAGTTCTGCCTGGAGTTTTTCATAGTGTGCGATCGCCTCGGTCAGGGTTGGCCCATATTTGCGACAAATTTGTTTGAGTGCCTGTATGCGCTCCTCGACCGATAGGAGACGCTCTGGGTCACTTTCAAGCCCATCCCCATAGGCATTAATTTGATGGGATGCTTCCACCACCTGTGCTAGTGCGGCACTCACCATATCGAGCAAGGGTTGCAACTGAGCATCGAAGCGCACCATATCATTTAACGTGGTTTCAGCCTCTCCCAATAAATCAGCCGCCGCTGTACCACTTTCATTTTGGTAGAGGGCTTGATAAGCTTGATAACTCTGCTGTTGGAGGTCTACAACATGGCTCAGGCGTTGGCGTTCTTGTTCAAGTTGTTCGAGTTCGTCAGCCTCTTTAAGGTTAGCCGCCTTAAGCTCCTGAGTTTGATACTCTAGCCAGTCGAGCCGTTGCAAGCGTTGTTGTTCGGATTGCCGCCGTCTCTCCAGCGCTTGCGCTGCCTCCTGACAAGTCATGTAGGCGGCTGCCACTTGATCGCGCTGCTGGAGTAGGGAAGAACCCCCATATAAATCGAGTAGCCCTCGTTGGTGCGAGGCAGCCATGAGAGAGACGGTTTGACCTTGAGCCGTAATTTCTACCAAGCGCTCACGCAGGCGATCCATCAAGGCGCGATTGACTAACACGCCATTAACCCGTGATCGCGATCGGATATTGCTGGGAGTCACCGCAATCTCCCGACTACAAACTAAATCCGCCTCATCGAGCAAATCTATCTCCTGCTCGCTCAGCCACGCGACTAAGGCGGCATCGGCTCGAAATGTGGCTTCCACCAGCGCCCGTTCTGTGCCGGTGCGAATGATTCGCTGGCTGACCTTTCCGCCCAACGCCACATCAATCGCATCTAAAATAATTGATTTGCCCGCACCGGTTTCGCCAGTCAATACAGTCAGACCCGTACCGAATTCCAGTTCTAGCTGATCAATCAAAGCAAAGTTTTGAATCCGCAAAGCAAGCAGCATAGCCATTTTAAACGTTTAATCGGGGTGCTGGCTGTTGAATCGATCCGAATGTGATCGATGCAGATTGAGTTCGACAGCCAAAATCTTGAATGATCCAGTGAGTAACAAAATTCTCCTAGAGGAAAGAGGCAATCTCAGCAAACCCTAACCATACTGGAAAGAAAGCATCAGGAGATGTAAAGGGCAGTTAAGCCGATAGGTTAGGGTGCCTACCAAAATTTAAGTGTAAATTTATTGTCAAGCGAACGGCGAAAGCAATTTTTGCCGAGCCAGGAAGATTGTGGGCATTGGGGCGAGTCCCATCCCAGAGTCACTGAGTTGAGTCATGCCCATAATCGTTATTGTTACAATACTTTACAGAGTCGCTCCTGTCGGTTCCTATTTAATATGAATCTTAAAACAGTTTCCCCAGCCCCCTCCGAAATAGACTCCAATCCTATGCCGGAAAAGCAGATTGTGTCAGTGCCAGCGGAACCCATCGCCATTGAGTATGAAGTCAGTCCAACGCCAGACCCATCGGAAGCCTTAGCGAATCAACCTCCGGTGTTCGCGACTGAAGCGCTACGCTACGATCCTGTGGCGATTTCGGCTCAATACAGTAAGGCACCCCTACAAGTGTTGGGGCGAATCTGGAATATTACCTTCCCCTGTGTGTCTTTAGCATTAGGGCTATGGTGGGATCGATTCGTGGGTCGCGATGTGATTAACAATCGGCGTCGAGCGATTCAGCTGCGGAAGATTTTGACGAGACTGGGGCCGGCCTACATTAAGGTGGGACAGGCGCTCTCAACGCGACCGGATTTGGTGCCGCCGATGTTCTTGGAAGAGTTGTCGCTGCTGCAAGACCAGTTGCCGCCTTTTCCCAATGAGCTGGCTTATCAATTTATAGAGGAAGAATTAGGCGCTCGTCCCCAGGAAATTTATGCTGAACTTACACCCGATCCCGTAGCGGCAGCTTCCTTGGGACAAGTTTACAAAGGTAAGCTCAAAACTGGCGAAACCGTCGCGGTGAAGGTGCAGCGACCCGGACTGGCACGGCGGATTGCGCTGGATATTTATATTCTGCGACGCCTCGCTCAATGGGCGCAAAACAATATCAAGCAGGTGCGGAGCGATTTGGTTGCCATTATGGATGAATTTGGCACCCGCATCTTTGAGGAAATGGATTATGCCCACGAGGGGCACAATGCCGAGCGTTTTGCTGAGCTTTACGGTCAACTCCAGGATGTTTATGTCCCCAAAATTTATTGGCAATATACGGGGCGTCGTGTCCTGACGATGGAGTGGATCACGGGCACGAAGCTGACCAATATGGAAGCGATTAAGGAGCGAGGCATCGATGCGCGCCATCTGATCAATGTTGGGGTTCAGTGTTCCCTGCGGCAGTTGCTAGAACATGGCTTCTTCCATGCTGACCCTCACCCAGGTAATTTGTTGGCAACGCCGGAAGGAAAGTTGGCGTACCTGGACTTTGGCATGATGAGCGAAGTCAAGCCTTATCAGCGTTACGGTTTGATTGAGGCGGTGGTTCACTTGGTAAACCGGGACTTTTCCGGTTTGGCTCATGACTACGTGAAGTTGGAGTTTCTCACGCCGGATACTGACTTGACGCCCATTATTCCCGCGCTGGCGAATGTGTTTAGCGATGCCTTGGGCGCGAGTGTAGCGGAACTCAACTTTAAGAGTATTACGGATCAGTTGTCGGCCTTGATGTATGAGTATCCGTTCCGAGTACCGGCTTACTATGCGCTGATTATTCGTTCGTTGGTGACGTTGGAAGGGATTGCGATTAATGTCGATCCGAACTTCAAGGTACTCTCGAAAGCGTATCCTTACATCTCGAAACGTCTATTAAGTGACCCGGCACCGGAATTAAGGGCGTCTTTAAAAGATTTGCTGTTTAAGGAGGGTAGTTTCCGGTGGAACCGCCTGGAAAACTTGTTGCGAAATGCGGCTATCAGTCAGGATTACGACCTGAATAAGGTGTTGAATCAGGCGCTAGAGTTTCTCTTCTCAGAACGCGGTGAATTTATCCGAGAGCAATTGGTGGATGAGATTGTCAAGGCGATCGATGCCTATGGGCGTCGGACGCTGGATAATGCGAGTTATTCGCTGCTCAAACGGATTGGGTTGGTAGAAAGCAGAACATCAACTGTGACAACGGGAGCTAATGCCCAGACGGCGGAGCATGTCAAGCGAATTTGGGAGATTTTGCAGGAGACACCCGGTTTTGACCCGATGCAACTGGTGCCGATCATTCCTCAGTTGTTGATGAAGCCGGAAACGCAGAAGATGGGGCAAAAAATTGCGGGGGGTTTGGCGCAGCGTGTGATTGCGCGGATGATTCGCGAAGCTTTACTCCAGGATGCACCCAAGGAAGAGGCACCCAAGGGTCGTAAGCCAGCACCCGCACCTCGGTTAGTTCTACCTCAGGCGGCGATCGTTCAACAATAAATGGGTAGGAATTCCTCTGATGGGGAAGATACCATTTTGTAATTTTTTGTAGTGCGGGTCTCTGACCCGCTTTTGCTTTAAAAGGGGTTTTTGTTGCCAAGACTCAAAAGATATTATCGTGCCGGAGAAAAAATTGTATTAAGAAACTATTAATTTATCCTCTGTGCGATCGCATCATATTTGACTCTCTAAATTTCCTCTGACTAAAGTTTGCAAATTGCCCATTTTTCTCCTCAACATTTCGGGGTTGATTGAGCCAAGTTTTGTCGGTGTCGCTAGTCTTTATGGAATGGGGAATTGATGAGACTCGTTAAGTTATTCCCTCACTTGTAAACCTCGATTGCAAATTAGTGCAGAATCTTTACTGAGCGTGTAAACTGTGCAATAGATCACATGCTTAGGTGACTCACCATTAGACGCTTCGGTGATTCTCCTCACAGAACACAGAGAGAAGCATCATCGTCTCCAAAGGCTTTCGCTCGCTAAGCGCACTCCAGCACTGCTGGTACTAACTGTGTGCCAGTTTACGATCGCCTATGGTATCTCCATGCGTCTTACCTCGTCTCAGTAGTAGACATCCTGTGGTTCGGAGTCTAGAGCAGAGCTTGGTGAATCTACCCAAGAAACCTGACTCTGCCAGCTTAGACCAATCCAACCCAGGATTAAAAAATCTTTCTCTTTCACAAGCACAAGACCTAATTTGTCAATTTTTTCTTGAGCAAATCAAGCAAAATTCGCCTGAATTAGTTTTACAGGAATTTAAACATTTATTTATTGAGCCAACGGGTGCACTGAACTCAATGCATCGTCAAGCCTTAAACTTGATTATTTCTTCAGGCTCCGAAGAAATGTTTTTGACGACCCTAAAACGGTCAATTTATATTCTGGTTAACAACTGGAACACCGAAAGACAGGCAAAGCATATACAGCAATTAGTACATCTGCTTTCAACATCTCTTGAACCCAAAAGAATATGTACGGTTATTCTCAAACGTTCAATATTGTGGCGACGTAACTTTGTCAATAGTCGGGATTATCAAGACCTAAAACTATTTGCCTCAAAATATGAAAATCGCAACCAAGAACACTGGAGCCAACGTTACAAATCTTATTTGCTAGTTTCTCAATCTGTTGATGTGAAAAAACCCTTAGAACAGCAAGAAGCAGCGCGAACCTACTCCCAACAACTGAAAGAGAAGTTTAAAATTGAGCTAGCGATGTATACGGCTCGATATTCGTTGGCGTCTGGTCAACAAAATAGCTTACCGAATCCAACTAGTCTCGGCGATGAAGTACTGCGTTTAATTCAAACAATCTTAAACAAACAAAATCGCTTCAGTTATACTAGTTTAGCTAGGATTTTTCTTGACCAAACTCAACAGCTTCGCTACAAGCATTTTAAACAAAGTCTTCTGAATTATTTATTATTTTCTACCTGTCATCAAGATTTAAGCAAGGCAATAAAGACCCAGATTGAGGCTCAATTAAGCACACTCTATCAATCCTACGATAACCAGCCTTGGGATAATGCTCTGCTGCTGAGAACTTGTAATCGCGTCATTGAGCATTTAACAACAGTCGATGGAGAAAATCCTTCTTTATTATTTATTTTATTGGCAACCCAGGGTAAGGCTCTGACTTTAGCCATTCTTCTGCTCAAGATTATTCTGATTTGTCCGCAAGCTCACACTCATTTAGAATGTCGTCTGGCTCAGCTCATTCAGTGCTATCAATGCCAATCTGAATCTGAATGTCAGTGGCTCACTCATTTTCTAGAAATTATTCAACTGATATTAACAATTTATGCTGACAATGTGCGATACGACTTGGTCAATATGTCAGCACGTAAGCCGGAAATCAATGCAAACGATCAGAATTTCTATCGCATTTTTTCTCAAATAAAATATGAAGTCAAAAAATTCCAATGTCAACTAAATAACCTCTCTGGCTTGATGCAGGGAGAAAAGTTAACTGGAGAGAATGCAACCGTTGTAGGAGCTGGATGAATGTAGTTTTAGCGTAGGAGAAGCGTGTACTTGTTGAATATCCTTAACTCACTTTAAGATAGATGCCAAAATTCCATCAGGTTCTCTACGGCGTAGGGAAATCGCCAACTTTCTGGGAACGAATACCAACCCTTGTGGACTGTGCCTAAGATCACCATCAATAAGTAATTCTGCTCACCGAAACTGAGAGATAGCTGTCATCACCTCAAGTAGGTTTCAATCACTCAACATAGTTAAGAAATCCTGGATACTAATTGGGTGACGGTTTCCTACTGTGGTATGGTATCTGCAAGTGTCTTGCCCCAACTCACTACTAAAGAGTCTCTAGTTCTGAGTCTAGAGCAAAGCTTGGTGAGCCTACCGAAGGAACCTTCCAGTTCAAAATTGGATAAATTGAACCGATCAGTACAGCATCTTTCATTTTTACAAGCGCAAGAGCTGATCTGCCAGTTTTTTATGGAAGAACTCCGGAAAAGCTCTCCTGAGTCAGTTTTAGAGAAATTTAACCATTTATTTATCGAGCCAGCAGAAGCTATCAACTCAACGCCTTGCCAAGCTTTAAAGATTATTATTCGTTCAGGCTCCGAAGAAACCTTTAGTTATACATTAAAACGGTCAATTTATATTCTGGTCAATAACTGGAGTTCGGCAAGACAGCAAAAGTACGTACAGCAATTAGTGCAACTCCTCTCCACTTCTCTCAATATTCAAACTCTATATAGTTTTACTCTGAAACGCCTAACACTTTGGCGACGCAACTTTGTTAACAGCCCAGATTACCAAGAACTGAAACTATTTGCTGCCAAATATGAAAATCGCAACCAAGGACACTGGAGCCATCGCTACAGCTCTTACTTGTTAGTTTCTCAAACCGCTGATGTGAGTAAACCCTTAGAACAGCAAGAAGCAGCACGAACTTATTCCAAGCAACTGAAAGCGCGATTCAAATATGAATTGGCTATGTACACGGCTCGTTCTTCATCTACCACCTGTCAACCCAATCCTTCACCCAACCCAACAAGCCTTGGTGATGAAGTAGTACGTTTAATTCAGAAAATATTAAAAAAGCGTAGCCGCTTCAGTTATTCTAGTTTAGCTAGAATTTTTCTTAAGCAAAATCAAGATATTTGCTACAAAAATTTTAAACAAAATATTCTCAATTATTTGTTTTTTTCTACAGATAATCCAGGTTTAGCCGAGACACTGAAAACTCATCTTGCTTCCCAGCTAAATATGCTTTATCAAGGGTACGAACACCAGCACTGGGATAATCGCTTACTGCTAAGAACTTGCAAGCGGTTGATCGAGTATTTAACGACAATGAATCAAAGGAATCCTTCTTTACTATTTGTTACTCTAATAACCCAAGGAAAATCCTTAACGCTGGCGATTCTTCTGCTCAAGATTGTGTTGCTCTGTCCCCAAACACACTCTCATCTAGAATGCTGTCTGGCTCAACTTATTCAATATTACAAGAATCAGCAAGAGGCTGAATGTGAATGGCTAATTAATTTCTTAGAAGTGATTCAATTGACCTTAACAATTTACATTGAAGATGTACAATATAATTTGGTCAATATGTCAGAAGGTAATCCCAATTCAAGGGCAACTGATGAGGAGAATATTTATCGGATTTTTTCTCAAATAAAATGTCCAACGGAATCGGATCAAAAGGCTGCTTGATTCAGCAAAATCAGCAACACGGTTGATTAAAGTGGGGCAGGTACAGGGGCGCTGATTTTACGGAAAATCGTTGTGCATGGTGATTACTGAACCGATGTTCTAGAGTTCAGTGAAACACACTGCCAAATATAGATCATAGGATCGCCTCCACCGCTGACTAGGGTCTGCCCAGAGGGGCTAAAAACGACACGATGAACCCAACGAGTATGACCTGTGAGAGTGCAAAGTTCTTGCCCCGTACTGGTGTCCCAAAGCTTAATCGTCCTATCATCACTACTACTGGCTAATATTTGTCCAACTCCTAACTCTTGAGCTTTGCCAAATGCCTGGGTGAAGGGAGCAGTTGAGGCTTGATTTCCACTCGCAGAAAACGTCATTCCCTCAACCGTGCCTTGTGAACGATTATCACCGGGGCTACGTCGGCTGTCCTTAGGGATATGACCCGCAAACGGCTCATAGATGGGACTAAAAGCAATAGAATAAATCGGTCCAAGATGACCTGTCAGGGTGCGAATTTCCCGTCCTGTCTTGAGATTCCACAGCTTAATCGTCGCGTCATCGCTACCAGTGGCAAGAGTCTGTCCATCTGGACTAAAGGTAACAGCACGAACCCAACTATTATGACCCCTGAGAATAGGAAATTGTCCCCCTGTCCTGAGATTCCAGAGCTTAATCGAATCCCCACTAGCTGCGACGAGGGTTTTGCCAGTGGGACTAATAGCGATCGCATTAATCCAACTGGTATCCCCTTTGAGGCGGCGAATTTCCTGCCCCGTCTTCAGATTCCATAGCTTAACCGCGCCACTATGATCAAGGCTGGCGAGAATCTCCTCCTGTGGACTCATCGCGATCGCATAAACACAGCCTGAATCCCTAGAAAACCAGTTCCCTAGAGTCAGGGTACCGATTTGCATCCCCGTACTGAGTTGCCATAGTTTAATGGTTTTGTCTTCACTGCCACTGGCGAGAATCTCTCCATCGGCACTCATGGCGATCGCAGAAACGGTCTTAGAATGCCCTCTGAGCGTACCAAGTTCCTCCCCTGTGGCTAGCTGCCAGAGTTTGATCGTGTTGTCATCGCTGCCACTAATCAGAATCTCCCCATCCGGTGTGATGGCAAGGGAACGAACGGGTTGAGTATGACCTTGAAGAGTATAAACACATCTCCAGTTCTGGAGGGGTGAGTTTGAGGCTGGAGTCACTCTAGGGGTTGGCGTTTGCGGGAACGCAGTCGCGGATGGTGCAGAAATGACTCTTGGCGTTCTGGTGCGGGGATAAACCGGAGAATTCAGGGCGTCGAGGACTTCTACAGCCGATTGAAAGCGCCGACTCGTTGCCATCTCCACCATTTTGTCTAATATTCGACCCAGACGACGAGTGACGGGACGGCTTAAATAATTCCGCCACATCCAGGTGGCTTCGCTAAAGGAATACAGATCAAAGGGTTCCGTCTGAGTCAGCAGATGCAGGCAGGTTACACCTAAACTATACAAATCACTGGAAAAAACAGCCTTGCCGCCAGCCTGTTCCGGTGCGGCATACCCCGCTGAACCAATGACAGTTCCGGTTCGGGCAAGGGCAGTCTTCGTAGTATATTTAGCCGCTCCAAAATCAACTAAAAGCAATTGCCCATCATCGCGACGAATGATGTTTTCTGGCTTGATATCTCGGTGAATAACGTTGTGAGTGTGGATAAATTCAACCACAGGCAGCAAACTGTGGAGTAAATCTCGAATCTGCCTTTCGCTCAAAATGCCTTCGGCTTTGAGAACTTGGGATAAGTTTTCCCCTTCAATAAACTCCTGCACTAAATACTGACGGTTATCCTGCTCAAAATGCGCTATCAATTCGGGAATTTGAGGATGTTTGCCCAACTCTTCCAAGCGCACGGCTTCTTGTTCAAAGAGTTCTGCCGCTTTCTGTCGGTTTGCCAGACTTTGGGCTTGTGGGAAAAATTGCTTGATCACACAGCGAGGTTTTGCGGGTTGGTCTTCATCCACCGCTAAGAAAGTTCTGCCAAAGCCACCTTGTCCAATGAGTTGAAGGGCGCGATAACGTCCTTGCAGGAGTAACTTAGAGCCGCAACTCTGGCAAAATTTCGCCCCAATTGGGTTGCTGGTAGCTCTGGCGCAATCAGGATTGAGGCAATAGCTCATAGGGGAAGGCAATCCTCAGATTGAATCTATAGTAAATCGTCAGGAAATGCCTCTTGGGTTGTGGGCGAGAATTCGTCCGGAAAGAGCGATCGCTCTCAACTAATCATCTTGCAGTAATTGTAGTTAATTATTATAGCGAGCTAACTGAGGTTTGTTCACACCGAGCCAATAAAAGCCTCAATCACATCGCCAAATCTTGATCGTTTTATCCTTGCTGCTACTCACTAAAATCTTCCCATCCCCGCTAAAGACAACGGAATAAATAGAGTCACTATGACCCGTAAGAGTGCGAAGTTCCTTCCCTGTACTCAAATGCCACAACTTGATACTGTTGTCATCACTTCCACTGGCTAAAATTTGTCCATCGGGTGTTATGGCTAGAGTCCGAACCCCTTCCGTATGACCCTTGAGTGTGCCAATTTCTTGCCCTGTTGAAAGTTGCCACAACTTGATCGTTTGATCATAGCTCCCACTGGCTAAAATCTGCCCATCGGGTGTGATGGCTAGAGATCGCACCCAGTCACTATGATCCGTAAAAGTGTGAAGTTCTCTACCTGTACTGACATTCCACAATTTGATGGTTTGGTCATTGCTACCACTCACCAGGATTTGCCCATCGGGTGTCATAGTTAAAGTACTCACCCAGTCATTATGACCCGTCAAAGTATGAAGTTCTTTGCCCGTCGATAGTTCCCACAATTTGATGGTTTGGTCGTTGCTAGCACTCGCCAAATTTTGCCCATCGGGTGTCATCGCCAGAGCACGAACCCAACGACAATGACCTTTGAGAGTGCGAAGTGGCTTCCCGGTTGCTAGTTGCCACAACTTGATTGTATTGTCATCGCTGCCACTGACTAAAATCTCCCCATCAGGTGTGATAGCCAGAGTCCTAGCCCAGTAGTTATGACCCTCTAAGGTGCGAATTTCTTTCCCCGTTGATAATTGCCACAACTTGATCGTTTGGTCTCCACTGCTACTTGCCAAAATCTCACGATCGGGACTAATCGTAACTGACCAAACGCGGCTGGAATGTCCTCTAAGAGTCTGAACACATTTCCAGGTTAAAGGTGGCAACTGTACAGTCGGCTGTGTTGAAAAAAGCGTTGAATTAAAGTACTGAGATTGTCGGACGGAGGGTGATTTAGTGGGAGCGATAGGTGTTTGAGACTCTAAGTCTCGAAGGACTTCAGCCGCAGATTGATAACGCTTTTTGGTACCATTTTCAATCAGTCGATCTAAGATATAGCCCAGTTGCTCACTCACCGGATTATTCAGCAAATATTGTCGCCAAACCCAGCTATCTTCACCGACATCAAACAATTCTAACGGGGAAATCTGAGTCAAAAGATAGAGGCAAGTCACCCCTAAACTATATAAATCACTTGCAAAACAAGCTTTGCCCCTCGCTTGTTCCGGCGCGAGATATCCAGGCGTTCCAATCGTCGTTCCTGTCATCAACAAGGCCGTTTCTTTGGCAAATTTAGCGGCACCAAAATCAACCAAAATGAGTTCTCGATTGGGACGACGAATAATGTTCGCGGGTTTGATGTCGCGATGAATGACTTGCTGAGAGTGGATGAATTCCAGAACGGGAAGTAAACTTTCCAGCAATTGTCGAATATGAGCTTCCTGAAAAACTCCTTCTGCTTCCAGTTTTTGGAGTAAATTTTGCCCGTTGATAAACTCTTGGATCAAATATTGGCGATTATCTTGAGTAAAATGCGCCAGCAGTTCGGGAATTTGAGGATGTTGCCCCAACTCATCCAGTCGCATCGCTTCTTGTTCAAATAAATCAGCGGCTTTTTGAATATTATTCGCGCCCTGAATTTGGGGATAAAACTGCTTAATAACACAACGGGGTTTTGAGGGTTTGTATTCATCCACAGCGAGAAACGTTCTGCCAAATCCCCCTTGTCCAATGAGTTCGAGGGCGCGATAGCGATCGCCCAACAGCAACTTTGAACCACAAGATTGACAAAACTTGGCTTCAGCTCGATTACCACTCGCTTTCTGGCATTCGGGATTTAGGCAATAGCTCATAACGCTCTTGAATGACTCTGAGGTGAAATGTTGATTTTTGTTTGGCTGTATCCTCGCAAAATCTTCAATGTATTGATTGATAGGATTCATCTACAATCGGGTTGGCTAACAACTCTCAAGAAGTTCAGTTATAGAGTTCCCCGAAACCTTGCGGAGTGGAACCATTTAGAAATAAAAATTGCAATTTATTTCTAAATCTTAGCAGCCCATGATTTGAGACGTTGGGCGATTCCTAATTCCCTTGGCGACTGCTATACATAGACGAAACAGTAGGGGGAAGGCATAAGTTCCCCCTACAGACTACCGATATTTGATTCTTGGGAAAAGCGCTATAGTTTTCCCTGGCAGGCTGAGCCTGTTTATTAGCGATTTCTAAGGGTTACAGCTTGCTATCCATTCACCTGATTGATGCGTGACTCTCTCAACCGATCCATCCACCCTTCCAAATACACGCGATTTTTCTGTTGTTGTTGGGGATCTGTGGTGTTAATTGGATAAGGTGCTAGCCCCAAAATTGCCGCTGTCGTGACACAAAACATTGATTTCTGGAAACTGATGCAAATTTGTACCCGTGCATCATCCTCTCCCCGACGCGATCGCTTATAAATATCGTGCATATAATCGGGCAGATAATGGCGCATATCTTGCATCAGCAGCGTCGGCGGAATTCCAGCCCCCCCAATGGGTAAGGGGTCGGCATACAATGCCCCATAAGCAAAGCGGCTTTGATCGGGAGAAATCTGGTTCGCCTGTGCATTGTAAGAAACCGTGCCAGGGAAGGGTGTGCCTCGGAAGAATACCGCCTCAACATAGGGCACGGCTGTATCCATCAGGAACGTCAAACCAGCGGATTTGGGGATAATTTCATAGGATTTACCCCGAATGTTTACCGAGTAGGTAATCGGTAGATTCGCGCTTTTTACTAAAGCGCTCTGGATCAGTTCGACAACTTCGGGAATTGTTGTAATTTTCCCCTGGTTATAGAGTTCCGACAGTTCTAAGAACATGTCACTCATCACCCGCCAGAATTGCCCTAACCCGCTGTAATAAGCCATCTGACGCGATTGTTCTAACAGAAAATCAGGGAACAGAAAGGAGAGTCCCTGTATCAGAGGGTTAGCCCGAAACTTGGCATCAATGGCTTGGCGCGATCGCTTCTCAAATTCCGGTGAATCCACATAGGCATCTAAACCACCCCCACCATGCCAAAACATGGCTTTCATGCAATATTCGGCATACTCAAAATTAATCCGATCTTGCCACCAGTGGCGGAGCAGCTTCTGAAAGGAAATTTCCCCATTAAAGTATTTAAAGAAGGGGAAAAATACCAAAAATTGATGTTCGGCAATGTAATTTAGATTTCGGGAATAGGCATCAAGCACGATACCGTAACTATGAAGAATTCCCACAACCTCCATGACATTTTCTGGCGAATCCTCTAACAATGCCCCACCAGCCATCAGTCGAGCAATATAGGATTCTAGTGGATGATTACGGGACTTTGTTTTGCTGAGTACCATTTAACTTCTCGTGATCTAACTGTGTTTTTAAAGCTGGGATTGAAAACCGTAGAACTCAGAATCTTTACATAGTTTAATATTTTTAGCTCTTCCAGCTACCCCGATTGCCCCAAAGACGAAAATTTTTCTTTTCCCATTTCCCAAATTCCTCAGTCTGAGAAGGATTGGCATTGCCCTCAGCCAAGGGAAGCAGGGGACAAAAGGGGTAGGGAGAAACTCGACCTTAGTCCTCCAGCTACTGTTCAGGCGGCTGTGGAGATACCTGAAGTGCAATAGTAGGTGATGACTTGATCATGGCGGCTGTCGTCGTTTCACTTAGAGTAACCAACCATCCGGGTTGGATTCCGAAGATCACGATCAAAATCGCTAAAACAATGGCTGGCATACGCTCTTTCCAGAGTACTTTCGGTAAATCGATCACCCGTATAGACAGACGGCCAAAAAAGGCGCGATCTAGTAACACCAAAAAGTAAACAGCGGTTAATCCCGTACCGATCATACACAGGAGAGTTTGTGTCGGGAAAATTGGGTAACTGCCCCGAAATACCAGAAATTCGGAAATGAACCCGACCATTCCCGGAATTCCCGCACTGGCCATCGCACCCAAAACCATCAAACTACCAATGAGTGGTAAACCCCGTTCCGGATTAAGTAGGCCATTGAGAATGTCTAAATCCCGTGAACCTGTCTTCTTATAAACGAGACCGACTAATAAAAACAGTAGCGCCGATATCAGACCGTGACTCACCATCTGGATGACAGCACCCACCAGCGAGAGGGGTGTGGCAGCAGCGGCAGCCAGGAGGATATAACCCATGTGAGCTACAGAGCTATAGGCTACCATTTTTTTCATATCGCGTTGGGAGAGTGCATTTAAAGCTCCATACAGCACACTCACCACTGCCCACAAGGCTAACCAAGGAGCCAGAATTGCCCAAGCATCAGGAAACAACCCTAAGCCAAAACGCAACAAACCATAGGTGCCTAATTTCAGCAGTACACCAGCTAGCAGGACAGAAATAGGAGTTGATGCCTCAACGTGGGCATCGGGTAACCAGGTGTGAAAGGGGACTAAAGGAATCTTAATTCCAAAGCCAATCAAGATAGCTCCCAGTAGCAGAAGTTGTTTGCCCATCGGGAGTAAAGACGCAAGATTCAGACTCTCTTGATAAGCAAAGTTTGGGGTACCACTCAAAAACACGACGCCCAGGAATGCCGCCAGAATTAACGCTCCGGAAACCGCTGTGTAAATCAAAAATTTGGTGGCTGCATAGCCTCTGCGTTGTCCACCCCAGATGGCAATCAACAAATAGAGGGGAATCAGTTCCAGCTCGTAAAACAGGAAAAATAGTAGCAAATCTTGCGCCAGAAAGGCTCCTGCCACCCCAGCATTCAATAACAGAATTAGCCCGTAATATAAACGGGGTCGTTCGATATTTTCTTCACTGCTATAAATCGCAATTCCCGTGAGCAATCCATTTAATATCAGCAAGGGTATAGATAGACCATCCACGCCCAGACTATAGGTCAAACCCAAAGCATCAATCCAGGATAGATGCTCCTGAAACTGCTGACTCCCTTCCCCAGGATTAAACTGAATTAGTAGTACAACTGACCAGATCAATAGCCCTGTAGTAAAGGCCAACGCCACTTGACGGGCACCCTTAGATGTGATGATTCCAGGCCAAAATCCCACAATTGCGGCACTTAATATTGGTACCCAAATCAAGGCACTGAGCATAATTTACGAGTCTCCTTTCTAAAACCATTCTGTCCTTGATCGAGTTAAAAGGTAGGCAATTCAAGGTTCACATCTGGGAAATCGGACGGTGAAAATTTATAACCTATAACCGACTCATCTTGCTCAATTACTCACCTTTTAACCTTCCATCCGTTGATTAGCGACCACTAATCAATGACCACTGCTCTAAAGACCACTGACTCAACGACCATTGACTCAAAGGCCAAATCATCAAAAGAGCCATCAGGCTGACTCCCAACAAAATAGTCAGTGCATAAAACTGGGTTTTACCTGAAGTGTTGTACTTCAAAGTTTGACCACTAAAAACGGTGACTAGACCTACGAGGTTGACTAATCCATCGACGATATAGCGATCAATCCATACCGTAATTTTAGAAGACAAATCCACGGCAAAAACAATGGTCAATCGGTAAAGGCGATCAATATAAAAGTCATAAGCCAACAAGTCTTGTACAAACTTTAAAGGCATCAGGACAGACCGCGACCAAGTTCTGGGAAGGTAAACAATTGACCCCAAAATGCAACCCACTAAGCTAGAGCCTGCCAATAAAAGCTGGGCGGGTTGAAATAAGTATTCGTACTTTGAGGGAGGCAACAGGGATAGTTGCTGTAGTAAAAGAGGCATGATCAGCGTCACTACAGTTAATATCACCATCGGTAAAGCCATGGGCCAAGTGACTTCTGGTGCGCGACGCGTCTTGGGCTGAGGGCTTCCTAAGAAAACTAAACGAAAGACACGGGTCAAACCAAAGGCTGTCACACCATTAACGACTAAAAAGACGACCACGAGCCAGAGATAGTCACTCCACAAAGAGTTAATCCCTTTACTCAGCGCCCAATAACCTCCCAGTGGCAAGAGTCCGATTAAACCTGCCGCACCGACCACAAAAGCACTGGTTGTAGCGGGCATTCGTGACCATAAACCCCCCATTTCCGTGAGGTTTTGGTTACTTGTGGTGAGAATGACGGAGCCAATGCTCATAAACAACAGGGCTTTGGCAACGGCATGGGCAACCAGCAAGGCGGCAGCCACATCGGGTCGCTGCACGCCGATGGCGATAAAAACTAGACCCAGCCAAGCGCTGGTGGTATGGGAGAGCGATCGCTTAATATCAATTTGGGCGATCGCGACAAAGGATTCTCCAATCGCCGTCACGGTTCCAATCACGATGAGAGTGGATAATCCCACGGGCGACAGCGATAAAACCGGCACTAGCTTAATCAGCACATAAGCACCGCAACTGACCACTAATGAATTCCGCAACAATGAGGCTGGGTTTGGCCCTTCCATGGCTTCATCGAGCCACAAGTGTAGAGGGAATTGGGCACATTTTCCCAGAGGTCCAGCAATCAACCCTAATCCCAGCAAGGTTGCCGTTGTTGGCGATAAGTTAGCGGTTTCTGCCCAGCGATACAAGTCCGGAAAGTTTAAGCTTCCCGCCATCGTCGCCAGCGCTACGACACCCATTAACAGCAAGACATCTCCCACCCGTTTGGTTAAAAATGCATCTCGTGCAGCGGTTACTACCAACGGCTGAGCATACCAAAAGCCTACGATTAGGTAAGTGCTGAGGGTGAGCATTTCCAGGAGGGCGTAAGTGAGGAATAGGGAATTACTAATCACAATTCCACTCATCGCTGCCTCAAAAAATCCCATTAAGGCAAAAAACCGAGCTAACGCCCAATCCTTCTCCATGTAACCCAGAGCATAGAGTTGCGCCAAGAGGCTCAGAGACGTTACCACCTCCATTGCCCCAGCACTAATGGGGGAGATTTCTAGTGCTAAAGATAGGTCTAAGTCAGCCACCTGCAACCAATGAATGACTAACTCTTGTGGGGGCTGGCTCAAGGCCGACCCTAAGAGTAACCAGCCATGAATACAAGCCAAGACCGTCATTGACAGGTTGAAGTAGGCTGCCGGTCGAGGGCCAGTGCGACGAATCACTCCTGTTGCCCAGGGGAGGGTTAAAACGGCTCCCACTAGACCATAAAAAGGAACCAACCAGCTTGTCTGAGTGAGAAACTCCTGAGTCACGCTTTCATACCTCCTTATCTCTCCTAGTTAATTAAATTTCCGGGAAAATAACTCCACAATTGTTTTTTAAAGAGCCAATTTTTATTTATCTCTAAGGAGTTAATATCGTTATTTTTGCTGGTTTTGTTGATTCTTAGACTTCCTCATCTCACGAATGCTTATTTTCCCAATATGCTTCCCTGATGGGTTTCTTTCATTCCCTAATTTAACCCCCAAAGA
This sequence comes from Microcoleus sp. AS-A8, assembly GCA_039962225.1. Taxonomy (NCBI): domain Bacteria; kingdom Bacillati; phylum Cyanobacteriota; class Cyanophyceae; order Oscillatoriales; family Microcoleaceae; genus Microcoleus; species Microcoleus sp. AS-A8. The sequence continues at coordinate 779,574 of JAMPKV010000001.1, read as the reverse complement.
TGCAGAAGGTTTACTGAGAAAAGCTACCCTAATCAAACCCATAAAACTAACTTATGAGTTTAAGTCGAGGAACTCCTTCACTTCTGGTCTGTACACTTAGGGTTGCACCCGTCAACCGTGAAGTTTTCTCAGAAACGTCAACTGTCAGGAATTTTAGCTACTAGGATTCCAGCTTAGAGACTTTATAAAGAAATTATAAATCAAAAGCGTCCCTTCTCGAAAACAGGGCGTTTTCCTTAAATCCTATAGCCGATAAACTAATAATGTTAAGTTTTTTTAACCTGTTTCATTGAGAATTATTATAATAAATTATATTGATAAAGTGCACCAAGCTTCTCTATGCTGGGTTTAGCACTAAATGAGAGAACTTTCTCACAGTAAAAATTGCACCCCTCGTCCGATTTTTCCTAAAGACTGATGGGTCGATGCTGTATTTGAGGAATCCACAGGAGAAAAGCACCAATGCCAATTGCTGTAGGAATGATTGAAACTAAAGGCTTTCCGGCTGTTGTCGAAGCGGCAGATGCGATGGTAAAAGCCGCTCGTGTCACCCTTGTGGGTTATGAAAAAATCGGTAGCGCTCGCGTCACCGTGATTGTGCGAGGAGATGTCTCTGAGGTGCAAGCTTCAGTGTCGGCTGGGGTTGAAGCCGCTAACCGAGTCAATGGGGGTGAGGTTTTATCAACCCACATCATTGCTCGTCCCCATGAGAACTTAGAGTACGTCCTGCCGATTCGTTATAGCGAAGCGGTCGAGCAGTTCCGTACTTTTTAGCGAATAGCCCCGACTGAGTCGGTTGACTTTCTTCGCGCTTGTTCTAGCAACACATATAAATCAAAAAAATCTTAGAATCTTGGAGCTAAATTCATGTCAATCGCCGTCGGAATGGTAGAAACTTTAGGTTTTCCTGCTGTTGTTGAAGCCGCAGACGCAATGGTGAAAGCCGCTCGTGTCACCCTAGTCGGTTACGAAAAAATTGGGAGTGGTCGTGTAACTGTAATTGTGCGGGGGGATGTCTCCGAGGTACAAGCCTCGGTAGCGGCTGGAGTGGATAATGTGAAGCGGGTGAATGGGGGTCAGGTCTTGTCTACTCATATTATTGCCCGTCCTCACGAAAACCTGGAATACGTTCTGCCGATTCGCTACACCGAAGATGTGCAGCAGTTCCGCGAGAGTACGAATGCCATCCGTCCGCTCAACCGCCCGTAGGACAGTCAAATCACTTGAGATTTTAGATTGCCGATCGCCTATTAAGGCGCTTTCTTCGCACCGGATTTGGATTAAAGGATTTTGGCAATCAGCGAGAGAATATCAAAACTGAGCTGCGGATTAATCATTTCCAATCCCCAATGAGGTGGGATGAACAGGAATAATCCTTGCACCTAAAATCCTAAATCCCAAATTTGGAGGGTTAATGCAAATTGCCAAAGTTCGCGGCACGGTTGTCAGTACTCACAAAGAACCGAGTCTAAGAGGCGTTAAATTCCTCTTGTTGCAACTCCTGGATGAAGAGGGACAGCCACTGCCCCAGTACGAAGTGGCAGCAGATATTGTCGGTGCGGGAATAGATGAGTGGGTTCTGGTGAGCCGTGGGAGTGCGGCTCGTCAGGTGGGGGAAAGTAACACTCGTCCGATCGACGCCATGGTAGTGGGCATTATCGATACTGTGAGTGTTGATAATCAAACTCTCTACAGCAAAAAAGATCAATATCGTTAGTAGGTTACAAGAGTGATAACGTTGGAGTGTTAGAAGCGCTCTTTAAGCCGCTAAGACTCACCAACGGTAGTGGCAAAAGCATTAAAGGATGAAGAATGAAGCATGAAGGCTAAACTTTCTCAGTTGTCGATGGTAAAAACTTGTGACTCCAACTCCCTTAATCCAACCCAACATTGATTGGCTCGGACAGAAGAGTCAGGAGGCATCCCATCCAACGGAAATGTTCGATGACTTCATACTTCAAACTTCACACTTTATCCTTTTTCATCTACTAGCTTTCAAGCCTATCCCTTACGCTTGTGTATCGCTTTTTCAGATAGGAGGAAGACTCGATGGCAGTCCGCAGCTACGCGGCTCCGCCGACCCCTTGGTCGAGCAGTTTGGCGGAACCTACAATTCATGAAACGGCCTACGTACATTCTTTTTCTAACATTATTGGGGATGTACATATTGGTGAGAATGTTTTGGTTTCACCAGGAACTTCCATTCGCTCCGATGAAGGGGGACCGTTTTACATTGGGGCAGGAACCAATATTCAAGATGGCGTTGTGATGCATGGCCTGGAAGATGGCCTGGTAGTGGGAGATGACCAGCAGAACTATTCAGTCTGGATTGGGAAAAATACCTCCATTACCCACATGTGCCTGATTCACGGTCCAGCTTACATCGGGGATGATTGCTTCATTGGCTTTCGTTCCACAGTGTTCAATGCCCGGATCGGAAGCGGTTGTATTGTGATGATGCACGCCTTAGTCCAGGATGTGGAAATTCCCCCCGGTAAATATGTGCCTTCAGGGGCGGTGATTAACAGCCAGCAGCAAGCCGATCGTTTGCCTGATGTCGAAGATGAGGATCGGCAGTTTGCTCTCTATGTCGTGGCCTCCAACGAGACATTACGCACAGGTTATCAATGCGCTGAGGATGAAGCCTGTATTGCACCGCTCCGAAATAAAATTTCTCATAAGTCTGACTCCAATGGTGTAAGCGAAGGCAATAACTCTTCCTTCAAAGCGCAAGCCACAGAAGCTTCACACCCTCTCAATAGTTCTCATAGTTCTAGTTCTAATAGTTCCATGTCTTTAACTACAGGATTAAATTCAGACGTTCAACAACAAATCCGTCAACTGTTAGCCCAGGGTTACCGGATTGGGGTCGAATATGCCGATGAGCGCCGCTTCCGCACCAGTTCTTGGAAGAGTGCCACCTCAATTCACTCGGAGCGCCAGTCTGAAGTGATAAGCGCTCTAGAAGAAGCGCTAGCAGAACATGCAGGTGAGTATGTGCGCCTAATCGGGATTGACCCTAAGGCCAAGCGCCGGGTTCTAGAGGAAATTATCCAAAAACCAGGTGATAACGGCTCAACGTTGAATGGCAAGACTACCGCCTCCCGCAGTAGCTCTAGCGCCGCCGCTCCTCGTAGTCAAAGTTCGGCCTCAGCGTCCAGTGCAGGATTAAGTTCAGACCTGACAACAAAGGTACGGCAACTGTTAGCCCAAGGCTACCGGATTGGAGTCGAATATGCCGATGAGCGCCGCTTCCGCACCAGTTCCTGGAAGAGTGCTACATCGATTCACTCCGAGCGCCAGTCCGAGGTGATGAGCGCCCTAGAGGCCGTCCTAGATGAACACGAGGGTGAGTATGTTCGCCTAATTGGCATTGACCCCAAGGCTAAGCGCCGGGTTATGGAGGAAATTATCCAAAGACCCGGTGGCAAACGGCAAGCAGCGAGTTCGTCTTCTGCCGCCACCAATGGGGCAGGCAGCTCAAGTAGCTATTCCTCGCGAACCGCAGAAACTTCAACATCTGGGAGTTCAAAATCCTCTAACACATCTTTAAAAAAAGAAGCTGTTGAGCAGATCCGTCAACTCTTAGCCCAAGGCTACACCATTGGGACCGAACATGCCGATAAGCGGCGCTTCCGGGTAGGCTCTTGGCAAAGCTGTAGCCCTATTCAATCGAATCAAATATCGGAAGTTCTCAATGGCCTAGAAGGCTGCATGGCTGAACATAGCGATGAGTATGTGCGGATGATTGGGATTGACCCGAAAGCTAAGCGGCGCGTCGTAGAGACGATTATTCAATCGCCTAACTAAAAAAGGATGAAGTGTTAAGGCTGAAGGATGGAAAATCTGAATAAGTGACACAAAAGGGTGGTAGCGCCTTTGGGTATTAGCACCTGATCAAGCCTGGGAGTCAGGAAAATTTATTCCCCTTCATACGGCATCTTTCATCCTTTAGCTTTGACCCTTCATTCTTTATCCTTCATCGTTATTAATAAGAATGCATTTGCCTGCACTGCCATGGAGCAGTAACTCTCATGTATATGCGGAAGGCGATGTGAGCATTGATGCTAGTGCCGCGATCGCGCCGGGAGTGATTTTACGCGCCGATCCAGATAGTAAGATTGTTATAGCTTCTGGTGTGTGTATCGGCATGGGATCAGTCCTTCATGCTCACGGAGGTACCCTGGAAGTGGAAGCAGGTGCAAATTTAGGTGCCGGTGTTCTGATCATTGGCAAGGGCAAAATCGGAGCCCATGCCTGTATCGGTGCCATCACTACAGTTTGGAACTCATCCATTGATCCGTGGCAAGTGGTGCCAGCCGCTTCGGTGGTGGGAGACAAAGGGCGTCAAATTTCTCAGCCCTCTCCAGTATCCACCCACACTCCTATCACTACAGCTCCGAGCGTGCCCGACTCGCCCACTAGCCCAACGAGTGGCGTTAACGAGAGCGATACTTACCCATCAACCTTCGTGAACCCTACGATAGATAGCTATCCCACAGGTCAGGAATCACTCAATGGGCAAGCCACCTCCAACCGAACGGTAACATCCGACGACGAGAAACAAGGATACCAGCCCCAGGAAGACACCCCAACTGAACCAACGGCAGCACAACCGACTTCAGAAGCGGGTCAAGCCGTTTACGGGCAGGGTAGCCTGGATCGAATTCTCAAGACCTTGTTTCCCTCCAACTCATCCTTAAACCGTCCGCCTGAAGACGGTTAACTTGTAGAGTTGTTAGTTTTTAGTTGTAAGTTCTTAGACTTGATAACAATAGACCCCTTGCAAAAATCAGATATCTATCGTTAAAAATCCATGCCTTGGTCTTTTTGCAAGCCGTCTCACCAACAACTAACAACCAACAACTACTATAGAGGTCATAGTCATGGAGTCCTACCGACCGGGGATAGTCCCCCAAGACCCGTTAACCGAGCACAATGCCCTTCGCTCTCGTGATCATCGCCGTATGCAGTCCTCCTTAGGCTTGGTCTCCACCCTGAGTTTTCCCGTCATCGTGAGCACCGCAGATGCGATGCTCAAATCCTCTGGGGTAACGCTGATTGGGTTTGAGAAAACTGGCAGTGGTCACTGTACAGCCATTGTTCGGGGGGCGACAGCGGAGGTGAGAATTGCGGTTCAAGCCGGTATAGAACATGCGAAACGAGAAGGTCAACTGCTCTCCTCTCTCGTCCTTCCCCGACCGTTCCCTAATTTAGAAGTTATATTTCCCATTGGTTCTCACTTACTGGATGAGGCATCTCAACCTAATCGCCCTCGCCATAGTAGTCATGCCGTGGGTTTATTGGAAACACGGGGATTTCCAGCTATTGTTGGTGCCGCCGATGCCATGCTCAAATCCGCCGATATTGAACTAACGGGTTACGAGACTATTGGAGCAGGTTTGTGTACGGTCATCATCCGGGGTCGCGTGGCAGAGGTGGCGATGGCTTTACAAGTTGGCATGGCAGAAGCCAAGCGGATTGGTGAACTGGTTTCCGTTACTATTGTCACAAGACCTCTAGAGGATTTGGAGAGAGCGCTTCCTTTGGCGAGTTGTTCGATTGAGGAACAACCTCAACCCCTCCGGTTACCGATTAGTGTTAAGGAAACGGAAAAAGAACTAGTAGAACTGCCAGATTTGCGAAAGCTGTCCAGCCCCAAAGATTTATGATGATTACCCCATCATCTGCCAGCTTGGGAGTGGAAATCTCTCCTATCCAACAGAATTTCTTTTTATATCACTTTTGGCTGCAAGGGAATGGCTAATCTTTTTGCTCCTACTGGCTTCGCTCTTGTGCCAGCTACGACGATATAATTCTGAAGCCAGCAGATTTGATATTATTTGGTACTGCTAAACAAGAAAAGTGTTGCACAGACTAGACGAAGATGGAAGAGTGGCTCTCCTGTGAAATACAGCACGGGAAAAGCCTAACTCTCCACAGCATACAATCAGCTATCTGTGCAACACTCGTTGGAAGGAAGACTGTCACTTGTTCCAGTTATCAGAAATGATAACTTGGAATATCCATAGATAAAAACTTAGTTTTTTATGATTACAATAGACTAAAGTCTATAACTTTTTGCAGGAGAAGCATCCTTGAAGCAATCTACGCTGCACCAGCTAAAGGTTTTTGAAGCGGTTGCTCGGCACAATAGCTTTACACGAGCAGCAGAGGAACTCTTTCTCACTCAACCCACCGTTTCGATGCAGGTTAAGCAGTTAACGAAAGCTGTGGGAATGCCTCTGTTCGATCAAGTTGGCAAGCGTCTCTATCTGACACAAGCTGGAGAAGAACTGGTCAAGACCTGTCGCGAAGTCTTTGAAAAATTAGACCAGTTTGAGATGACAATAGCAGACTTAAAAGGTTTGAAGCAGGGACGCCTGCGGTTAGCCGTGATTACAACGGCCAAATATTTTGTGCCCCGATTATTAGGGCCATTTTGCAAGCGTTATCCAGGAATTGATGTTTCTCTCCAGGTAACCAACCACGAACACATCCTCAATCGCCTGGGTGAAAATTTGGACGACTTGTATGTGATGAGTCAACTGCCCGAAAGTATTGAGGTTACCTACAAACGAATTCTAGACAACCCCTTAGTTGTCATGGCACCCGCCAATCATCCCCTAGCTGAGGAAAAAAATATCCCGATTGAACGCATTGCGGCTGAGCCTTTTATTATGAGGGAACCTGGCTCAGGAACGCGCAAGGCCGTGCAATCCCTGTTCGATGAGCATAAACTGTCATTGAAGGTGCAGCTAGATTTAGGAAGTAATGAGGCTATTAAGCAAGCCATCGCCGGGGGTTTAGGAATTTCTATCTTATCGCTGCACACTTTAGCCCTGGAAGGCCCTAGCAGTCAGTTGACCGTTTTAGATGCACAACACTTTCCTATCGAGCGCTATTGGTATGCCATCTATCCAAACGGCAAACAACTGTCGATTGTGGCTCGGACTTTCCTGGATTATTTGTTGACCGAGGGCAAGCAGGTTGCCGAACAAACGTCGGGGCGAAAGGTTTCTCAATCCGGTTTCACCGAGCAGGAACAAAACAGCTAACGCTGAAGACTTCGAGGATCGAGAGCATCGCGCAGACCATCCCCCAGCAAATTAAAGGCCAACACTGTCAAGATAATCAGCAGCGCTGGAGGCCAAATCAACCAAGGTTGTAAGACCAACATTGACGCATTGGTTGCCACCGACAGCAGATTACCCCAAGAGGGGTCGGGTGGCTGAATACCAAGACCAATCAAGCTCAGTACAGATTCGGCGACAATGAAGCCCGGAATCGCCAGGGTTGTCCTGATAATGACATAGGTTGCCGTCTGGGGCAAAACATGGCGAACAATGATGTAGAAGGGGTTGGCACCCATGGCTTTCGCGGCTTGGATAAATTCTCGCTCTTTAATGGAAAGAACCTGCCCTCGAATCACCCGCGCCATGCCAGCCCAGTCAATAAACGAGGTAATCAAGACAATTAATAAAAATCGCTGGGCGCTGGTGATACTGGACGGTAGCACGGCAGCAAGGGCGACTAGGAGATAAAGCGATGGAATCGTCATCAGCACTTCAACTAGGCGCATCAAGATAGCATCTGTCCATCCCCCGAAATAGCCGGAAATTCCACCCACCAATAGACCAATGGGAAAAGACACGGCAATACCGACCAGGCCAATACTGAGGCTAACTCGACCGCCATGCAAGAGGCGGCTGAACTGGTCGCGAGCCGATTCGTCTGTCCCTAATACATTAATTTTGCCTTCACCCACCGTACCGAACAAATGTAAGTTACAGGGAATTCCGCCAATCACGTCTACCAAGGCAAATTTAGGGCCTATCGGTAGTCGGAGTTGAAAGAGTTTGTAGCTGGCACCTCTCACAAAAAGGCGTATCGGCGATGGTTTGGAAAGGTCGCGCTTGATTTCGCGCTTGCCTGTTTCTAGATCTGTCTGCCCTTGGGTGGTTGGATAAACGTGTGGCCCGATAAACTGTCCGGCTTGGTTACGCCAGTAAATTTGGGTGGGGGGTAGCAGCGAACCATCTATCTGGGGTTCATAAGGATTATAGGGAGCCACAAAATCAGCGGCGATGACGCTTATATAGAAAATTAAGAGCAGCAAGGCTCCCAACCGAGCAAGTGGATTCTTTTTGAGTTTCTGCCACCAATTCATGTTGTTAGAAGGTTATTAGTAAACTTGTTGTGCCAGTTGCCGATGTTCTTCCTCAGTTTTTTCATGTTCGATGACGAACACATTTGAGTAGAGGTTGGCAACAATTTGTTTACCCTGCTGCGTCAGCCCTAGGTATCGCAAAGCTTGTTGAATATAAGGGTATACTCCATTCCAGTAAAACATAGAGTAGTGGCGACGCAGATCTCCAGGATGCCGATATCCTAGCGCTTGATTGACACCTGTTTCTTCAAATTCGTAATATAGAGCACTAATTTTTTTCAGGTAGCGTGGGTCACTCATTTGACCAATCAAGTCAGAAGCGCGAATTAATCCGGGGAAGTTGACTGTATCTTGATGATCGCCCTCTTTCGGTACAGGGAAACGAGTCAATTCAATATTGCGCTTAATGACCTCAGCCTCGATTAGTTTATGACCTCCAAACCGCTCCTCAATGAAGAGTTTTGCCCGATCCACATGATATGCCGTTAGAGACGCATCTGAGGCTCCGGGTGGGAGATACACCATTTCTCCATCTTGACCTGTCGCATAGAGCCTTTCCGTGTCGCGATCGCTGCGACACACTCCTTTGACATAGCCAATGTCATGACAGACCAAGGAGATGATAAAGTGCAACCAGTCATCGGAGGTTATGCCACCTTCACGGATATGTTTGCCTCGTAAAATCTCTTGTCCCACTAAGGCAACCATAATGGAATGTTCAACATTGTGATAAAGAGCATCGCTGTTGGCAATATTTTCCATTGCCATACTTCCGGCCCATGCAATAATGTCTTCGTTATCGGTTTTTAGCCCCCCATAAGTCCGGCGGTAACCTTCCCGCAGTTTTTGCACAAACGCATTAATTAAAATTTCAGTTGCGTTAAACATCCTTGATACTCGTTGATAGCTTTGACCTCAGCGGCGCACCCGTCGTGATCACTACATACACTTTCTAGGATGCAACAAAATTTTGTAGCCTAGTCCTTTACGTGTCATGGTCGCTCGGTGTTTTCCATCACAGGTTATTGTTTGAGGCATTCATCGAGAGAGGCGCGATCGCTCTTTGGGCACTGCCATAGGCAATCGCACCTGCCGAGGCGGCTCTTAACTGAAAAAGCATTGTATAATGATAGGTAAATGTTTGCGGGTGTAGTTCAGTGGTAGAACGTCAGCTTCCCAAGCTGAATGTCGTCGGTTCGAGTCCGATCATCCGCTTTTAGAAAAAAAGCAAAAATCCTATAAATTAAGGGGTGCTAGAAGCTGTCATCTATTCTTAGTGTGACAGTTTTTTAGTCTATTGGGGCAAATTTTGACTATGAATTGACGATGAGGCGGTAGAACTTCAGTTTCCATAGTCAATAGAAACGTTGAAGGCATTCTACATTTTGCAGTAATTTGTGGTAAATTCATGTTTTTGAGTTTTTCGTGAACGTGAAGCAAGTACTGACGCTAGTTGTAAAACTTCAACTTTCGAGTGAACAGCAGCGATTAATTGCTGCTACAGCAGAGAGTTTTGCGTGTGCTTGCAACACCATTAATCAAACGGTTAATCCAAGGTTGACCAACCGAAACTCCATTCAAGCAATCTGTTACCACGACATCAAAAAAGAGTCAGGATTAACAGCCAACCACGTTGTAAGAGCTTGCGCTAGGGTTGCTTCCAACCGTTTAACAGCAAAGCCAAAAGGCGAAAAAGTCAAGTCTTTTAAGCCAACAAGTTTTGACTGTGATGCCAGGACATTCCAGTTTTTTGAACAAGAGTGGAGTGTGAGCATCAGTACAACTGGAAAACGAGTCAAATGTCCGATTCGAGCTAGTAATTATCATAGGGGAAAGTTAGCAGGAATTCAGCCAACTAGCGCTCAAATTTGTCAGCATCTTGATAGAGAATGGTACGCACACATTCAGATTAAGAATGATGCACCGTCACCCATTAAGGCCAAAAATGTAATTGGCGTTGATTTTGGGCGAACAGAGATAGCTAAAACCAGTACCAATAAAGGTTGGGACGGTAAGCAGCTCAATCAAGTTAGAGACAAGTATTCTCGTGTCAGGTCTTCTTTCCAGAAAAAAGCTACCCAAGGCACAAGGACAACTCGGCGTAGATGTCGAAATATCTTGAAACGGCTATCGGGTAGAGAGAGGAGATTTCAACAGGCGTTGAACCACAGCATCAGTAAGCAAATTATAAAGGAAGCGAAGGCGCACCATTCAATCGTTGCCATTGAAGACTTAACAGGCATCAGGGACAGAACGAATCAACAACCCCGTTCTAAAGCTGAAAGAAGACGCTCAAATTCTTGGGCATTTTATTCAGTTAAGACAGTTCCTTAAGTACAAAGCAATTAAGGAAGGTGTTGAAGTCATAACGGTTCCTCCTGCTTATACATCCCAGACTTGCCATTGCTGTTTGCACATTGGAGTGAGAACCCACAAGCACTTTAAATGCACCAACAAAGCCTGTGGATGGCTTGGAGATGCAGACTTTAATGGTGCAAAAATGATTGAACTTTGGGGCTGTTCTGTAAACCAGCCTAGAGGCTCGGAGCTATTGTCTTGTGCAAGAAATCCAGGGCTACCGAAAGCCCCACCTGCATTGACCAGCCTTTAGGCGCACTCAATCAGGTGGGGTAGTTTACATTAGGAATTTGGTAGGGCTGACCCATAGAATAATATCTCGGCAGTTAACTATGCAGGTACAGTCCGCCAGTGAAGTTATTCGTTTACCACACCCCAGAACTGACTCCAACCGATCAAGTACCAGACTGTGCGATCGCTATTGATATTCTCAGAGCCACAACCACGATCGCCACCGCTTTAAATGCAGGTGCTGAGGCTGTCCAAGCCTTCAGTGATATGGAAAAGTTGATGCAAGTCAGCGAACAATGGCCACCCGAAAAACGTCTTCGCGCCGGAGAACGCGGCGGTGCTATGGTGGCTGGCTGTGACTTGGGTAACTCCCCCCTAGATTGTACGCCTGAACGAGTCCAGGGTCGGCGATTGTTCATTAGTACAACCAATGGCACCCGTGCTTTACAATGCGTGCAGAATGCCCCCATTGTTCTGGCAGCAGCCTTTGTGAATCGTCTGGCAACCGTAGAGTATATTTTGGCTCAACAGCCAGAGACGCTGTGGCTTGTCGGCTCAGGTTGGGAAGGCAGTTTCTCCTTAGAGGATACCGCTTGTGCTGGTGCGATCGCTCACAGTCTCCAGGAAAAACTCAACGTCCCCTTAGACGAACTCGCAGGAAATGATGAAGTCATCGGTGCGATCGCACTCTACTCGCAGTGGCAAGACCAATTATTAGAACTATTCCACCATGCTAGCCACGGAAAACGCCTGTTGCGTCTCGATTGCCATGAAGACCTAAAATATTGCGCTCAGACGGATATTTTAAATGTCCTCCCCATCCAGAAAGAACCAGGAATTTTAGTTAAGAAGGAGTAATCCTCTGGCTAAAAATTACCTGTCCCTTGCTGGCAAACGCTCCCTCACGGAGCAATATCAGTATCAGGCATTTTAGATGCTTTCCCTGAGCCAATGTGACATCCTGCCAGCGCTGCCTTAAGGGACAGCGTTGGGCTTCCCAGAGATTTAGCTAGTTGATGATTCCAGCGCTTTTGAACAATCGCTATCGAATTATTCAGGCTCTTGCGACGGGCGGATTTGGTGAAACCTTTCTGGCACAGGATACGCATATGCCTTCAGGTCGTCACTGCGTCATTAAGCAACTCAAACCGATCGCAAACAATCCTAATGTTTACCAACTGGTTCAAGAGCGATTTGAGCGGGAAGCCGCAATTCTAGAGCAACTGGGTGAGGGAAGCACTCAGATTCCTCAGTTGTATGCTTATTTTGCCGAGCAGGGACAGTTTTATTTAGTGCAGGAATGGATTGAAGGCGTCACTTTAAATGCCAAATTACAACGGCACGGCTTATTGGGCGAAAGTGACGTGAAGGAAATACTGTTGAGTATTTTACCCATCCTGGATTATGTCCACAACCGAGGAATTATCCACCGAGATATCAAACCCAACAACATCATTCTGAGACAACACGATGGCAAACCCGTTTTAATTGATTTCGGCATTGCCAAAGAAACGATGGGTATGGTGGTCAATCCTCAAGGGGAGATAACTAGCTCCATTGTGGTCGGAACAAAAGGCTTCATGCCTCTAGAGCAAGCAGCCGGTAAACCGGTCTACGCCAGTGACCTATACAGCTTGGGTCTCACAGCAATTTACCTTTTAACGAGTAAACGCCCTCAAGAATTAGAGACAAATCCTGAGACGGGTAAGTTCGTTTGGCACACAGATGCGGTGAAGATTAGCCCCAGCTTAGCAGCCATTTTAGACAAGACGACTCAGCCTCATCCGCGCGATCGCTTCTCAACAGCCAGAGAAATGCTCCTTGTCTTGCAGGCGGATACTCCAGTCTTAAAAAATATCCCAGAAATAATTCCGGCAGAGCCAACTCTCCCATTATCCCAGACTAAAACAACCCAGGCATCCGATCTAGAAACCACAAAACTCCCCACCCCTACTGAGGGTGCTCTTGACTGGGGAGTAGGAGGGCAAGGAAGACTTGGCAATACTCCCTCGTATTCCAACTCCCCACTTCCCAAACCTCAATCCCCAATCCCTTCGCAAGAGGTACTGGAAGCGAAAACGCTCTACTCCCGACAAGAGTATCGCCATCGCCAAATCTTGCTCAACAAAGTGAAAAATTATTGGATTAAAGGTGTTCTAGAAACGTCTCTACACGATAAGGCACTGATTGCCCTCGGTTTAGAAAAACGCCTCGACGCCCTCGATCGCCCTTGGGGTATTGTGTGGGAAACACCTGAGCAACCCCGGCAAACCCTGCCCCCAAATACCCGAATTATTGACCAATTCGATCAACTCGGAGCCGGACGAACGCTGTTAATTTTAGGCGCTCCCGGCGCAGGCAAAACAACGACACTGTTGGAACTAACTCGCGATCTGATTTCCCGTACCGAGCAAGACCTCAACCAGTCTATCCCTGTAGTATTTAACCTTTCAGCTTGGACAAATGACAAGCAAGCGCTTGCTGATTGGCTGGTACAAGAACTCAATACCAAATATCAAGTTTCCCAAGAAATCGGTCAGGCTTGGATTAAAACTGAGCAGATATTGCTACTTCTGGATGGCTTAGACGAAGTCAATCCTAATCGTCGAGCCGCATGTGTTCAAGCGTTAAACGAATTCATCCAGTTACACGGAACCACTGAAATTGTAGTGACGAGCCGCATCAAAGACTATGAAGTCCTCGACCACCACCTCCGGTTTCAGGCCGCTTTGTTCATCCAACCCCTCACCTTAGAACAAGTCCATCACTATCTTGCTAGTGCAGATCTAGAACTAGCAGCTCTCAATACCTCCCTGCAAGCCGATACTACACTTCAAGAATTAGCCAAGTCTCCCCTGATGCTTAGTATTATGACCCTCGCGTACCAGGGGATGTCAGTAACAGACTTACCGGGAATGAATTTGGAAGAACGCCGCCAACATTTGTTTGATAACTACATTCAACGCATGTTTGACCGCCGAGGTGCCACTCGCCAGTATTCAAAACCACAATCAATGCAGTGGCTGATTTGGCTAGCGCAACAACTATCTCAGCAGTCTCAAACTGTATTCTTAATCGAGCGAATGCAGCCAGATTTGTTGCCCAAAAACTGGCAAAAACGGATTTACGGACTCAGTGTCGTTCTCTGTTTTATCCTGTTTGGGGGGCTGATAGGAATATTGGTTTTCCCGCTCAACCGAATGCTTCTACTACTCTCAGCAACAGGGTTAGCTTTTTGGCGTATTTTCGGTATTTCTCGCATCAAACCTGTTGAGAAGCTAAAATGGTCTGGAAAAAACGCCAGGAAAAATCTGATTCGTGGAGTAGTTTTTGGTTCGCTTTGGGGATTGCTCCTCAAAATCCCTTATTATTTATTATTTAACCCCCTGCCTTTTAGTCTTTCCCATCCTCATTTTAGGGATTCATTACTTCGTGGGCTAGTGTTTGGGATGACTATGGGGCTGACTGTTGGGTTAGTTCGTGGGTTAACTAGCCCTGGGATCGAGATGCTCACAGTTCCTAATCAAGGAATTTGGCAGTCTGCTAAAAATGCTGTTGTTTTTTCTTTAATAGGATTTTGCGTGGCGTGTGTAGGAGCCGCGCTATTGCATTGGCGAGTTTTGTATTGGGGAATGTTTGGTCTATCCTTTGGACTGTTAGCTGGAGGCGGTGAAGCTTGTATCAAACACTTCATTCTGCGCCTTATCCTCTACTTGTGCGGGTATATTCCTGGGAATTATGCTCGTTTTCTCGACTGGGCGACAGAGCGAATTTTTTTACAAAAAGTTGGTGGAGGTTACATTTTTATTCATCGTCTACTGTTGGAGCATTTTGCACGAATGCCCCTGTTGAGGGATTAGAGCAAAAGCTTAAACTTGAAAGTTGGTAAATTGAAAGTTGAAAGTTGAAAAATTGAGAGTTCTCACCTTCAACCTTCAACCCGCTTTAGAACTGCCGCAAAAATCGCAAGTCACTGCTGTACAATCGACGAATATCATCAATTTGATGCAGCACCATAGCAAAGCGTTCTGCACCAAAACCAGCGGCAAAGCCTGTGTAAATCTCAGGGTCGTAGCCGACGGCTTTGAGTACGTTAGGGTCAACCATGCCACAACCCCCCATTTCTAACCATTTCCCTCTCCACTTCACATCTACTTCTGCCGAAGGTTCTGTAAAGGGGAAATAACTGGCGCGAAAGCGTAATTCTATTTCCTCGCCAAACAAGTCTTGGAAGAATTCTTTGAGAGTACCTTTCAGGTCAGTAAAGGTTATCCCTTCATCTACGGCTAGTATTTCTATTTGATGAAACACAGCCGAGTGGGTGGCATCCACAGTATCCCGACGATAAACTCGACCGGGTGCAATAATTCGGATTGGGGGTTCATTGGCTTCCATGTAGCGAATCTGCACGGAAGAGGTATGAGTGCGTAGCAAGTTACCATCCGGCAGGTAAAACGTATCCTGCATATCCCGGGCTGGATGATCAGGGGGGGTGTTGAGTGCCTCAAAGTTATAGTAATCCGTCTCCATTTCCAGACCGGCGGCGACGGTATAACCTAATCCCACGAAGATATCCAACACCCGATCAATCGTGCTATTGAGGGGGTGAATCCGACCCTGAGGGCGATAAACCCCTGGCATCGTCACATCAAGGGTTTCGGCTTCCAATTGTGCCTGGATTTGGGCGGCTTGTAATTCAGTGCGCTTCTTTTCTAAACCCTCTTGGAGGGCTTCTTTAACAACATTGGCAAAAGCACCAATGCGACGTTTGTCTTCTGGTGCTAGCTTGCCCATACCCCCCAAAACCTGAGACAGTTGCGCTTTCTTGCCCAGGTAACTGATGCGTAATTGTTCTAATTGTTCTAGGGTATCAGTAGCAGCGATCTTGGAAAGTGCTTCTTCTTTGATGGCGGCTAATTGAGTCTCAAGCTCGTCAGGCGAAATGGTCATGCTAGGTCGTGAAGAAAGTTACCGAAGCTAATTACCTTTACCAGTGTACCCATCTGAGCTGTCATTCTTTTAGCGGTATTGTCAAAGGCTGAGTTGAGGAGGAGCGATGGGTTGTTTGACTGTCGCGATCGCTAAACTCGGACTGAGCTTTCCCAAAAGCCGTATTGCAACCCAAGCCTCAAGATAGAATCAAACAACGACTTTCATCTTTGCGGCGACATTACTTCTTCATGAAATTGCTCATCAGCAACGACGACGGGATTTTCGCACTGGGTATTCGCACCCTCGCCGATACGCTTGCCCAAGCCGGCCATAACGTTACGGTTGTTTGTCCGGATCGAGAGCGATCGGCTACGGGCCATGGTCTTACCTTACACGACCCCATTCGTGCCGAAAAAGTTGAGTCAATCTTTCACCCATCGATCAAAGCCTGGGCATGTTCAGGAACGCCCTCAGACTGCGTGAAGCTGGCGTTAGGGGCATTAATTGACAGCCCACCGGATTTTGTCCTTTCTGGCATCAATCACGGTTCTAACCTGGGTACAGATATCCTCTATTCGGGCACTGTCTCAGCGGCGATGGAAGGCGTCATCGAAGGTATTCCCAGCATTGCCTTCAGTCTGGCTAGCCATACCTCACAGGAATTTCAAGCTGCCGCGCTGTTTGCCAAACAGCTCATTGATCAATTCTCCAAGCAGCCCCTACCTGAGGTGATGCTGCTGAATGTGAATGTACCCCCCCTGAAGCCAGAAGAAATTGCCGGAGTCAGTATCACTCGTCAAGGCATTCGCCGCTATTTCGATACCTTCGAGAAACGAGTCGATCCACGCGGCAAAACCTATTACTGGTTAGCCGGTGAAGTTCTCGAAGATGTGGAACAACCCGCCCATCTCCATCTCCCCGAACATGTACCAACAGATGTCCAGGCAATTCGTGATAAATATATCACTGTGACACCGTTGCAATATAACCTCACCTACGTAGGTGGAGTATCTAGTTTACAGAACTTAGGGCTTCGGACGGAGGATTGGGGATAAGTTCCAAGTTGGCAAGTTGAAAGTTCTAACCTACCCTTACCCTTGGGGTTCTGCTTCCGAGTACGGGGAACGCTACGCGAACAATCGGCTAACCTTCCAACCTTCAACCCCCAATCAACCGCCGCCTCGGTAGTAAAGCTCCAGAAACCGGAAAAACTTCTCACACAGTTCCGCGTCTCTGGCTCCTACCTCCATTTCTTTGGTAATTTCCTCAACAGCTTGCATCCAGTAGGGGCGATCGCTCGCAGAGGTGTTGCTGGTACGGTGAAGCCGCTTACTGATAATGGCATCCGCGATATTGACCAGTTGAAAAACCTGAACAATATAAGGAATTTCATCGCCCTGCAACCCATCGGGATAGCCTGTACCATTAAGCCGCTCTTGATGAGAGCGAACTAAAGGGGCAAACTCCCTGAGAACAGGAAGCTGATTACAGATTAGCTCGGACACTTCTGGGTACTCGCGAATTTTCGTCCACTCCTGCTCGTTCAGAGAACTGGGTTTGAGCAGAATTGCGTCAGGGATACCAATTTTCCCCAGACCGTGGCAGTAACTCAAGAAAATGAGCTGGCGTATTTGTTCTTGATCCAATCTCAGCCAGCGTGCCAAATTTAGGCACATGGTTCGTAGACGATAGCATCGTAAGCCAACTGCAAGGTTTCGAGCCAGCTGGATTTGCTCTAGAAAACTTAAAATCTCAGCGTCGCCAGAACGAAGCATCAAACTGTAAAGTTAGACTTTTTTAGGTTGGCCTGATGGATTAAGAGTGGCAATACCACGAGTAATACGCCTTTCCCAATCCAAAGCACATTTGGATAACTGACCCCTGAAATCATCTCTCATCGGGTCAAGGTAATTTATGGTATCACCCATCCGCAAAAGATTTTTCTTGTCTGTCATCTGGGCAAAAACGAAAAAACTGACTTTTTGGCAACATTGGTGCCATTGTCAGCTCTACGAGGTGCGGACGACCATAACCGTTAATTCTACACTCTCACAAAGGCAAAATATCTCTTTTGACTGAGCCATGGCAAGCATATGACTAAGGATTGAGGGCGTAATGAACTAACTGAGCTAATTTTTGACGCAGTGTTTCCAGTCCGAACCGCTCACTGGCGGAAACGAATACGCCTTGAGGAAATTCGTCTTGAGCCAGCGTCAAGGTTTCACTATCTACCTGGTCAATTTTATTAAACGCCACCAAAATCGGGCCCGGTGTAACGGGCATCTCCGACAAAATGGTCATCACCGAGCGGATGTGACTTTGCCATGCCGGATGAGATAAATCCACCAAATGAAGCAGCGCGTCGGCTTCTGTAACTTCTTCTAAAGTGGCACGGAAGGAATCCACTAAAGGGGGAGGGAGTTCGTGGATAAATCCGACGGTATCGGTTAGCAGAATTTCCATCGGTTCACCGGTCACGGCATTGGGAATGGGTAAGCGTCGTGTGGTGGGGTCAAGGGTCGCAAACAACTGGTCAGCTGTGTAGACCTCAGCATTAGTGAGTGTATTCAACAGGGTGGATTTTCCAGCATTGGTATAACCGACGACTGCAATCGTAGTAACTTCCTGTCGCTGACGCCGCTGCCGCAAGCGGGAACGATGGGCTTGCAACTGGTTCACTTCCTGTTGGAGTCGGTTGATTCGACGCTGAATCGCTCGGCGTTCCGTTTCCAGTTTTGTTTCACCGGGGCCGCGTGTTCCGATACCGCCCCCTAACCGTGACATCGCCTGACCGCGTCCTGTGAGACGGGGCAGCATGTATTCGAGCTGAGCCAGTTCTACCTGCAATTTTCCGGCGCGGGATTGGGCGCGTTGGGCGAAGATATCCAAAATGACTTCAGTACGGTCTACGACCCGGACACCAGTTTCCAATTCTAGGTTGCGGACTTGAGCTGGTGAGAGGTCGCGGTCAAACACGACGAGATTAGCTCCTAGAGTTTGAACGATGAGGGCAATTTCCTGAACTTTACCAGCCCCAACCACGGTTTGAGGATGCGGACGCGATCGCTTCTGCCGCATCGTCTGTAATACCTCTCCCCCTGCCGTTTCCACCAACCGGGCGATTTCTGCTAAGCCATCCTCAAATCGCTCTTTAGTCGTCTCGTCCGTCATCAACCCAACGATCAGCACTCGGTCTTGATCGACATCAACCTGTTGTGCAACAAATTCTCGCCGGAACTCAGATTCTAGCCCTTCGACCAACTCCAGGAAATCCTGCTTGGTCAGTATATCCAAGCTTAGGGGTGGCGACACACTCCAGCTCTGTTCAACGCCAGTTGCTAGAGGGCGGTCATCTGGATTTTGCACTCCTTGCTCCGTGGGAGGAAGTAAGTGAACTAAGTAAGTCTCTTTGACATAACCGGTAGCACCCCCTCCCCGCCGCTCAAATCCTGATTCTGTAACCGTCAGTACCACTAAAGCATCGAGTCGTTGAATCACCATGGCGGTTAAGGCCGCTTCTTTCGGAGTTTCTGACTTAAGCTGAGTGGCAAGACAGCGAATGCCCGACAGTCGTTCTGCGCCGTAGCGGGGCAATTCCAACGGCGGGATTTTCGTCTGAGAGGGAGTACCGACTCCCACGCGAATCACCTGTCCCCGGCGATTGATGTAGGTACACACCGGTTGTTTGATGTCCGTGCTGATGGCGGCCAGTCGTTGGGCAAACTCTGGTGTTGTCAAGCTATCGCTCGGTAAGCGCTGCTGATACAGCCGTTGGAGCTGCTTGAGTTGGCTGGACTTTAAACCCTGAAGATTCCCGTAGATAGTCTCGATAGGCGTTTCTGACCAGTTACCTGGCTCCTGAATCCATCGATTTCTATTGTACAGAAACACTCCGACACCGCATCTATACCTAGATGAGGGCAATAGCGGGAAAAGCGTTTTCTGCTAAACTTCTCATCGCTTTCCGGAAGCTTTCATTAAATTTAATGAATAAATTGTATCATAAAGCACATTTTTAATTAAATTAATATTCTTAGGATTATTACTCTACTCATTGCCATATAGCCTTCTCGATTGGATGAGGTACAGGCATAGAGGCGCACAGCCTTATGCCCCTGCCATTGTGTCTATCACTCCAGTTGAGAACGGCTATGATTCCTTTTTAAGAGGAATATCTTATATCTTATAGATGTAGAGCAAACTCAAAACAAAGTCGCTAATTGTCTGCCTGAGACCTTTGCTCGAAGGGTGCCTATGGGCTTTTTAAAAGCCTAAAGTCTATCGTCAAGACAACCAAACTATTAAAGGGTATTATGTCGATGTGTATAATCGACGCAGCAAGCTATCAAGAATTATCCCTAATTCTGACTGCACTTTATGTTAGCAAAGCGATCCAATGCTTTGCTAACTGGTTTCAACGTTTTAGGCAGGATACTAGCTTGTCGGAGTCAGAAAAACGCTTGTGTTTAAAAGTATTGGCACTAGCAACAATCTTTTGGCCGATTGTGCTTCCGCTTTCTGCAATGGAGAAGTGGCTTTGTGCTTCTCCTTATGAAGGTGCGTTTCGGCATTAGCGGGATAGCTACATCAAAGGTAAGACTAACACGCAAAATCTCTTGTATAGGCTGGAAAAAATAATAGGGGGTATCTTCACGTCGTGCTGCGGAAGGCTTACCCCCTATTTTGAGGACTAGATTCCACAAAATATTAAAGATTAGCGGCGTTTGGTGTCAGCTTTTTTCGAGGCTTTTGCCGCTTTTTTCGCGGCTTTTTCGGCGGCGATCGCAGCTAGTTTGGCTTGCTGTTTTTCTTCCGCGATTTTATCTAAATAATAGTGGTAATCTCCCAAATAGGGGCGAAATTCACCCTCTCGGATTTCCACAATTTTGGTAGCCACTTTGGAAATGAAATAACGGTCGTGGGAGACAATCAGCACCGTACCATCATAATTCTGGATCGCTTCTTCCAGCATTTCTTTCGCAGGAATATCCAGGTGATTGGTCGGCTCATCCAACATCAGTAAATTAGCGGGACGTAAAAGCATTTTAGCCAAAGCAAGACGCGCTTTTTCTCCCCCACTCAGGGACTCAACTTTTTTAAACACCGTCTCACCACTAAACAAAAACCGTCCTAATAAGGTGCGAACTTCCTCGTTTTTCCAATCCGGCACCTCATCATGGATCGTTTGCATGACGGTTTTGTTTAAATCCAGAGCTTCGGCTTGATTTTGCTCGAAGTAACCCGGAAGGACATTATGTTGACCCAATTGAACCGTCCCTTCCGTGGGTTGTTCCATGCCCATAATTAAATGGAGCAGGGTCGATTTACCCGCACCATTAGGACCGAGAAACGCCACGCGATCGCCACGTTCAATCAGTAAATCGGCTCCTAAGAACAGAATCTTGTCATCATAGGCATGAACTAAGTCTTTGATTTTCACCACCTCCAAACCACTGCGAGGTGCCGGGGGAAAGCGGAAGTGCAGGGTTTTTAAGCTATTGGTTGGCGCTTCAATTCGCTCAATTTTGTCTAATTGTTTCTCGCGGCTTTTCGCCTGGGTGCTGCGGGTGGCGCTAGCGCGGAAACGATCCACAAAGACTTGCTGCTTCTCCAGTTCCTTTTGCTGACGCTCATAAGCACTCAGTTGAGCTTCCTGCATCTCAGCTTTCTGTTGCAAATAAGCAGAGTAGTTACCCAGGTATGTCGTCGAGACACCGCGTTCAGTTTCGACAATTTGGGTACACAGGCGATCCAGAAACTCCCGGTCATGGGAAACAATAACCATTGGGGTTTTTAGACCCTTCAGGTAAGTTTCCAGCCATTCAATGGTTTCTAAATCCAGATGGTTTGTTGGCTCGTCTAGCAGCAAGAGGTCGGGTTTTTGCAGCAAGATTTTGCCCAAACTCATCCGCATCTGCCAACCGCCACTGAACGCACTCACGAGGCGATCGCCATCTTCTGGCTCAAATCCCATTTCTGGCAAAATCTTCTCAATTTGAGCCTCTAATCCATAGCCATCTAAGGCTTCAAAGTGGCGCTGGAGTTTGTCTAGTTTGTGGATCAGTCGGTCTAGTTCTTCTGGATTAGCCGTTTCCATCTGTCGCTGCACCTGCGTCATCGAATGCTGCACAGCGTTCGCTTCCTTAAACACCGTCCAAAATTCTTCGCGAACGGTGCGCGTCGGATCGACTTCAAATTCTTGGGTGAGGTAAGCGATGTGTAAGCTAGCGGGACGGATAATTTCTCCCGCCGTGGGTTCCATCTCCCCAGCAATGATTTTCAGTTGGGTGGATTTGCCTGCGCCGTTAACGCCGACGAGTCCAATGCGATCGCCTACTTTGACTTCCCAGTTGACATCCTTGAGGACTTCGCCTGTAGGGTAAATTTTACTAATATGTTCGAGTCGCAGCATTAGGAGTGTCTCCAAGGACAATTGCAGTAGGTTTCGTGATCAGCGACAGACGAGGGTGGAGTCGCCAATGGCTGAATATCCCAATTTATCGTAACAAAATTTAACTACCAATTAGGGGCTGGTCATTCCGGAAATTTTAGCGAGAGGGGAGGTATCACAACGCACGAAGGCTGGAATGAAAAACTCTTTCCTCTCCCCCCGACGCCCTAAGCCCTCATGGTTTTCCTTTCACTGCTGCAACCAGTCACTTTTGAGGATGCCATACTGTACAAGGTCTTCAAACTTTTCCCACTTGCGTATATGTTGGCGGCGGCATCCCTCGTAGTGCATCCCAATCTTCTGCATCACTCGTCCTGATGCTAGATTGTGGGGAAAGTGGGCAGAATGAATGCGATGTAAGGCAAGTACCTCAAAGCCATATCTCACCACGGCTCTAGCGGCTTCGGTGCAGTAGCCCTGTCCCCAATAGGGTTTGCCAAGCCAGTAGCCGAGTTCAGCCTGGTTATTATCGGCATCGATGCCTAATCCGAGCGCTCCACACAGTTCTCCACTCTCACACAGGGCGATTGCCGAAGGCACCGCCCGGAGGGCGATCGCAAAGTTGACGACTCTTCCCTGCTCCAATGCAGTTGAATGGGTGTTAATCCACTCCTGAGCCATACCATCTTTGTAAGGATGGGGAATTGAGAGCGTCATGGCAGCAATTTCGCGTGCGCCCGCTAACCGTTGCACATCTGGTGCATCTGCTAGGGTGAAGGGACGTAGAATGAGCCGTTGAGTCTGGAGGGTGGGTTGTTGAAGATTGTTTTTAACCTCTAACTGAGCAGGGCGATATCCCCCAAAAACGGCAAAGCTGAAATTTTTGTAGCAGCAATCCACATCTTGGAAACCTGCCGCTTCCAGCCAACCCAATTGTGCCTCAAGGGTTGCCATGCGATCGTATTCCATGCGTTTTTGGGCGGCTTTGAGTTCCTCCTCTGAAATACCGAGGGTACGGACTGAATCGAGCCACTGTTGTCGATAGCGCTTCTCTAATTCGGGTGTCTTACCCAAAACTTGGTCGGCATTGACGAACATACCCCCAGGCTTCAGCGCTTGATAAATCCGCTGATAAAGACGCTTTTTATCCGAGTCGGACAGATGATGGATGGATAAACCGGAAATCACAAGGTTATATGGGCTTTCCCAATCACTCTCGACATAATCACCCATCAGGATTTTTGGGGACTTCCCCATCTGGCTAAATCGGCTCTTCGCCTTTTCTAACATCTCAGGGGCTAAGTCGATCAGCGTGAACTCGGCATTCGGGAAGAGTGCCTGAACCATACCTGAATAAAGACCTGTTCCTGCGCCCAAATCAAGTATCTTTAGGGCTGCACTGCGATCAAAAGGGATAATTTCAACTGCTGTTCTGTAAAAATCCTCAAAGCACGGAATCAGGATGCGCCTTAATCGGTCATAATCGGCGGCGGCGGCATTAAACGCTTGTTGAATGTTCACGTTGGCTGTTCTCCATTCCCCCATCAAGTGGCGATTAATTCGCCTCGCAGCACGGTAACGGCTTGTCCTGCGAGAAAAACGCGATCGCTCCCCGTATAGCGCACTTTCACCACCCCACCTCGACTGGATGCCTGATAAGCTAAAAACTCATCCTTACTGAGGCGATCGCGCCAGAAGGGAGCAAGGCAGCAATGAGCGGCTCCCGTTACTGGGTCTTCATCAATGCCTACGCCAGGTGCAAAGAAGCGAGAAATAAAATCATAATCCGAATCTTCGCTAGAAGAGCTGGTGACAATGACTCTGCCATGGTGCAGGCTTTTGAGTTGCTGGAAATTGGGTTGCATTTGCCGCACCCATTCTTCAGACTCTACTTCGACCAAATAGTCCAAAGCCGTCTGAAAAACTGATTTGATCGGCACACCCAAAGCTTGAGAGAGTTCGGGAGGGGGGATTATTGCTTCTGAGCGATTGGCCGGAAAATCGAGTTCAATCCAATCTCCTTGGCGCTGGGCGATGAGTAAGCCACTTTTGGTGTAAAAACGAGCCACTGCATCCGATGGCAAATGTCCTTCTGACCACAAGACATGAGCACTTGCTAGGGTGGCATGACCACAAAGCGGCACTTCTACGGTAGGGGTAAACCAACGTAAATGGAAGCCATCGTCCTGCCTGACGAGAAAAGCCGTCTCTGATAAATTCATCTCCCTGGCTACGTTTTGCATCCAGTCTCCATCCTGGGGAGCCGGCAAAACACAAACAGCCGCCGGGTTTCCGGCGAAGGGTGTATCAGTGAAAGCATCGACCTGAATGATGGTTTGTCTCATAAGGTTGCTCCGGTAGAGTGCAAGAACGTGGTGGAAATCTCTACTTAGTTTTCTCCGTTACAGCCTCTTGTTCCCTCGGTGTTAGCTGATCGGCATGAGCCGGTTCTCCATCCTGTGCAACCACGGGTTTAGTTAAATGGGGTCTAATCAGTAAACTCACCCCAATCGCCCAAGCAATCGAAACCATCCATCCGGCGAGAATATCACTGGGATAGTGAACTCCTAGATAAAGACGTGTCCAGCCAATGGAAAGCACAAATACGCTTCCAATCAACCAAACGGGAAAGCGCCAACGGCTGTTCCAACTCAGAATGATCAACGCCGCTACCAGTGTCATACTCGACATGGCATGACCACTAGGGAATCCGTAGTCCAACTCTGGAGCGGGTGATGACCATAGGTGGGGACGAACTCGATGTAATAATACTTTGGCGGTGCGGTTAATGATGATGCTGCCGAAGAGAGTGGTGAGTAAATAAGTTAGCGATCGCCACCGTCGCCGCAGCAATAATACTAGCCCGATCACACTAGCGACGGGAAACACGCCCCAAAATACCCCTAGCTTCGTCAGGATGGTAGCGAAACCATCCATTTGGGTTGAGGATGTGCTATGAACCGCCAGCAGAATAGGCACATCCCAAGGAAAGCCGCCTTCATTTTCCCAAACTTCTTCTGCTAGCTCCCCAAAAACTTGTAAGGGTAAGTAGACACCAATAAATAGAATGAGCAAAGAGCGCCAATGAGCAGCAATCAGCTTTTTGCCAAAG
The DNA here is from genome assembly GCA_039962225.1 of Microcoleus sp. AS-A8. Lineage (NCBI taxonomy): Bacteria > Bacillati > Cyanobacteriota > Cyanophyceae > Oscillatoriales > Microcoleaceae > Microcoleus > Microcoleus sp. AS-A8. The sequence goes on along the minus strand of JAMPKV010000001.1, from coordinate 754,380 downwards.
CTCAGGAAAGACTGAAGAAATGCCCTAAAATCTAGTTCAAACATTCGCAAAAGCTAAACGAGAGTACAGACGCCTCGTGAACTACCCCCACTAAGTCGGAGTACCGAATATAGTGGGGGCTTCGACAATCACGAGAGAATGCCTTTGCTTGGGCTTGCGTCCAAGTTTTGGTCTTACATCTCCTCCTGCCGCAGGAGCGCTGGTTCCCAACGCCCATAACAATCTGATACCCTCTGCTCTTATGTTTCTTGCTGCATTTTCGTCTCTATCATGATGAGTGCCGCAATTCGGACAAGTCCAACTACGGACATCTAATGGCATCTCCGACATTTGATAGAGACACTTTGAGCAGAGTTTGGAACTAGGAAACCATCTATCAATTTCTATAAGCTTTCCACCCTTACGTTCCAGCTTGTAATCTAAGAAATTGACAAACATGCCCCAGCCAACATCAGAAATAGCCTTGGCTAGATTGTGGTTGCGAACCATGCCCTTGACATTGAGGTTCTCCACTACGATGACTTGGTTCTCGTCAACTAACTTCCGTGAAAGCTTATGGAGAAAATCTTGACGGACATTTCTAACTCGTTCGTATACTCTAGCCGCAAGCCTTCTTGCCTTCTCTCTAGACTTGCTCCCCTTCTGCTTTCTGGCTAAGTTAGCCTGTTTTCGAGCTAAGTTGCGTTCGTATTTAGCTAAATGCTTAGGGTTAGCAAACTTAGAGGTTTTTTCACCATTATGAACAATGGCAAAATCTTTTATTCCTAAATCAATACCTGCGACCTTACCTTCAGTTGAAACTTCAGGTTCATCACCTTCCACTTCAAACAAGATAGATGCAAAGTATTTGCCTGATGGGTCTTTTGATATTGTGACAGTCTTAATTCCACCCTCAAATAACCTGTGAATTTTAGCCTCAATCAAACCAATAAAAGGAACTTTAAGACAGTTTCCTTCAATCTTGATACTCTGAGGGTATTGAATAGACTGTCTAGCTTTTCTAGATTTGAAACGAGGAAAAGCCGCATGCTTTTCAAAGAAATTGAGGAACGCTCTAGACAAATTACGAGTGGTTGATTGATATACCTGTGAATAAGTCTCTTTTAACCACTCGTATTCTTTTTTGAGCGATGGCAGAAGCGCATTAAGCGCCTTGTCTGACAACCCTTTTCCTGTCTCTTGGTAGGTTTGAATCGTTTTATTGAGTGCGAAATTCCACCACCAACGACTACAACCAAACGCTTTGGCTAGCGATTGTTGCTGTTCGTTTGTTGGATAGAGCCTAACTTTCGCTACTCGACGTTTCATCAGCTTTCAGTCTCTAAATCTAAATCCCAAATAGGGTTTCCAATCTCAACACGAGGGGCATCTATTATCTGACCTTGCTGATTGTACTTGTGGTCGTACCAAGCATTTACTGAGAATACTTTTGCACTGTACCCTTCGGTTGACTCTGCAACAATCACAACTCCCGCCTGAGCACCCAAGCTATCTTTGGGCGTTACATAAGTTTTCCCAACCTTTATTTCCTTTATTTCCTTGATTAGCCTAGGTTTTACTGTGAATTTATTTAATCGTAAAACCGTAAGATGGTATTGTCAATTGCGCTCCCGTTTGACCGGACGCAATTGACCGCCTTTCATCCCGCCGCTAAACCTGTGGCGGTACTCGCCTCACGCCTCGATGTATCCGCCTTGGCTATAGCGGGGGACTTCCCGGCGAATTAGTTAAAAAATTTTTACAGAGGAGTGAGTTTAGCGATTAGCTGCGCTAATTTCTAGGGTAATCGCGAAGCCCTTGACTAATCGCTTGTAAGAGTTGAACAGTTGAAAAGGGCTTCGTCAGATAGCCGTTTGCCCCTAGAGCCTCTCCTTGATCCATGACGTTTTGCATATTGTCTGCCGTTAGAAAGAGTAAGGGAATACCGGCCGTCAGTGGATCTTGACGCAGTGTTTTTAATACTTCGTACCCAGAGAGCTCCGGCATCCTAATATCACACAAAATAAGATCAGGAATCCGCTCTTTTGCCAAGCGTACTCCACTTTGGCCATCTCCTGCCTCAATCGTACTAAACCCATTCGTCTCTAGGATATTCAGGATACTCTCGCGCAGGATTTCTTCGTCTTCGATGATTAGAACCCTTGTCATTAGTTGCTTTTCAGTCTTTTGACCCAAAGAATCAAGGCGTTAGCCTGGGAGCTGACAATAACCTTGTGGTTGCCGCCTGCTGGCAGCAATCGTTGTAGCTCCTCATCCTCATGGGTAATGCCATTCTGGTAGCCAGAATGGCAGTCGTTTCATCCTTCTGGTTACGGTATGGCGACAAAGGTGGTACTTCGCAAATCCCTATGTTCAGACTCTTTATTCCAACTCTTATACAGATTACCGAGTACTCGAAGAATTAGGTTGTTTCTTGAGGTAGATTTTTACCAATCCCTAATGCTTTCTTGCTGTGCTTCAACTGTTTCCACAAACCTTTAATCTTCGTATAAGCCTCTTCCGGAGACAGCTTTCCTCCCGTCTCTAGAGCCGAGATGTAAGAAACATTCTGAGCAAATTCTTGCAAATTGGCATTGAAGGTTAGATGCTCTGGTGTAAACCGTCCGTAGTAGCGGCTCTGAGGATAGAGAAAGCTGTTCTTGCTCATCCGAGCTGAATCTGCCATAGCTACCTCCTATCGAAAGTAAATTTCAATGTTAACAGATTTTCTTTACCTATTCTTAACCTTAAATTAACCTAAAAACCAGATTCCAGAAGAGGATTTTGGCAAAACGCCTTGTTTGACCCCAGTCGCCATCAAGCAAGGATAGTGCAGCCGTCCGACAGGGGCAGCGTTTGTTGCTGAGTCTGGTGCTACCCCTGCGTTCAATTCGTCATTAGTAATGAGTACCTGATTTGCGATGATGCACAGCAGTAACGCCGTCAGCTTGCAGTAATTGGCCCTGTTTAACCACCCCATAGACGACCCAGTGATCGCCACATTCCATGCGATTTTCTACCGTACATTCTAAATAAGCTAAGGCATCGCCTAGAATCGGGCAACCATTCTCAGCCTCTTGGGTCGTGACCCCAGCAAATCGGTCTTCCCCAGGCCCAAAGGGTTTGAGGAAGTGCTTCATTAAGCCCAAATGCTTCCCTTGGGCGAGAATATTCAGGACAAAGGAATCGCCCGTGTGCATCAGCGACTCAATTGCTCGGTCTTTGGCCACTGCAATGGTAAGACCCGGAGGTGTAAAGGTGGCTTGAGAAACCCAATCAGCCAGCATTGCCCCCTTGAGTTCCCCTTGTTTGGTTGTAACAATACACAAAGACCCGATTAAACGTCCCACCGCTTGCTCGGTACGCGCGGCTTGGGACTCACCAACAGGTTGCCGGGGGGTACGGGATTTTTTGGCTTTCTTCAAAGCTTGGGCAAAGTCGGTACCTGCTTCTTCACAGTATTTGAGGGTAACTTCGTTGGGCTTAAATTTAACTCGAATGGTTTCAAAGCCGAACTGGTAACCGGCATCGCTGAATTTACTTTCAATCAAGTCAATGGCTTCACCACTCCAGCCGTAGGAACCGAAGACACCCGCGAGTTTTGTTTTGCTGGCGGTCGAAAGGACGATTCCCAGTGCGGTTTGGATGGGCGTTGGGGCATGACCGCCTAGGGTTGGGGAACCCATAATGAATCCGTCTGCTTTCTCCACCGCTTTCTGAATCTCTGTGGGGTCAGCCGCTTCGCTGTTAATTGCTTCAACCCCAACACCGGCTTTCGTGATGCCCCGTGCGATCGCTTGGGCTAAGGTTCCGGTATTTCCATAGGCAGATGCATAAATTAGGGCAACCGTCAAGTCCTTTGTGGCATTTTCCTCACTCCACTGTCGATAGGACTGAGTTAGGGGGATCAGGCTATAGCGCACCAAAGGGCCATGACCCGTAGCATAAAGCCTTGCCTGGAATTCAGTTAGTTTGTCCAACGCCTTTTCCACTTGCCTCGCGTGGGGTGCCATGAGGCAATCGAAGTAATAGCGTCGGTCTTCGCTAATCGTCATCCATCCTTCGTCCATTACCTGGTCACCACAGACATGTGCCCCAAACAGCTTATCGGTGAAGAGAATTTCGGTTTGGGGGTCGTAAGTACAAAGTGAACCAGGCCATCGAGGACTGGGGGTTGGGATAAATTGTAGGTGATGACCTTGCCCTAAATCCAAGGTGTCATCACCTCGCACAACCTCAATTTTCAGTTCTTGGTCTGGCAAGAGAGTTCGTAGGTTAATTGATGCCGGATTGGAGCAAACAAATGTAACTTGAGGTGCAAGTTCAAGCAGGGCTTTGAGGGTAACGGCTCGGTTGGGATTGACGTGACCGAGAATTATGTAATCTAGCTGGGTTGGGTTGAGGCGTTGTTGGAGTGCAGCGAGAAAAATTTCGGTAAAGGATTCACCAGGGGGGTCAAACAGGGCAATTTTATCGGCTCGAATTAGGTAAGAGTTGGCGGTGGTGCCGCGTTGCAGGGCATACTCGATTTCAAACTTGAGTCTATCCCAAGTGCGCGATCGCAATACGGTGGTTTCTGCTCCAATGGGGAGAACTTGAACATCGCGTTGCTTTGTTGTTGGCGTGACTGTGACCATGATTGTGACCTCAATAGGTTTTTAGATAGACACGAAATTTAAAACCTCTTCCCCTCCCGCTCTGCCCTCCCTGCCTAGTTAGAGCTAGGCTTAATGTCGTGACAGGATGGGGATGTTTGCCAAGATTTGTCAGGTGTAACGCTGGATGCTTGGGCTGTGAGAATCACCTCTCCATGGGCACCGTATATCCAGCTTTGTGCTTCCACCAATTGTTTAGGCGTGCTAGGAGTGAGATTGGTTTGAGGGGTAACACCAGAGATGTTTTCTGCCTGGGCGTTGAGGGTTATCCAATTAGGAGTTATTCCTTCATCATTCTGGAGCAAGTCGTTCGGACTAGGAGGTAAGCCACCCCGTCCTATAATCACAAAGCTGCTTTTTTGGTCTGCTGCTGCGGGGGTACAACGGCGGTCAATTTGCTGTGAGGCATCGACTACGTTAGTCGGTAACTCGGCTAACCCCCGACTGGGGTCAACATTGGTGAGTAAATCGAGTTGAAATTCACCGTCTAAACCAAACTGAGAACTGGCGGTAATATCACTGCTTGCGGGAATGTCCTGTTCTCGGAATGTCAGACCATAGATGCCTTGAGTGGTGATGTTAATATTGCCGCCTCGTCCATTGAAAGCATTGGCGGTGATGTCGCTATCTTCTTTAGGGACGGCGACAGCGAAACCTGCATTAATGTTGATGTTGCCGCCATCGCCACCCGCACCTGCGACTCCTGCGGTGGTGGAGATATTGCTGTCGTTACGCATCACTAATAAATCTCCCATCCGCAGCCTAATATTACCGCCGTTACCCGTTTGGGTGGTGGCAAGGATTGAGGAACGATTCATTTCCAAGTTTTGCGTCGTTTGGAGAGTGATGTCACCCGCTGTACCAGTTCCCCGGCTTTCAGAGGATATGAGGGCATCAGTCAAGGAAAGTGAGCCAGTGGTAATCTCAATGTCACCGCCCTTACCTTCCGCTCCGGCTTCCACTGAGCTGTAGGCTGTCCCCCGATCAAAGCTAACGGTATCAGAGGCAGTAATCTTCAGACTGCCAGCATTCCCTTGACCAAGGGTACTACTCAACAGAGAAAGGCCATTGGTAACCTCAAGGGAGTCAGTGGTAATCTCAATGTTACCGCCATTCCCCACCGCTCCTGCGTACACAAAGCTGGAGGCGTTACCCCCATCAAAGCGCACGGTATCCGTCGCAGTAATCCTCACACTGCCAGCATTGCCCTTTCCAGCCGTGAAGGCATTCAGTCCAGCACCATTGGTAACCTCAAGCGAGCCAGTGGTAATCTCAATATCACTGCCATCCCCCACAGCTCCCTCTCCCACCGCGCTGAGAGCAATGCCCCCATCAAAGCGGACGGTATCCGTCGCAGTAATCCTTATACTGCCAGCATTGCCCTGTCCAGCCGTTTGGGCAGCCAGCCCAGCGCCATTCGTAACCTCAAGCGAGTTAGTGGTAATCACAATGTCACCACCATTGCCCACCCCTCCTGATACCACCGAGCTAGAGGCTTCGCTGGGGAGTCCATTGCTGCCAACCCCATCAAAGCGGACGGTATCCGTCGCAGTAATCTTCACACTGCCAGCATTGCCCCGTCCAGCAGTAGCGGCAAACAGCGAAGCGCCATTGGTAACCTCAATGGAGCCAGTAGTAATCTCAATGTCACCACCATTGCCTACCGCTCCCAATCCCACGTTGCTGAAGGCACCACCCCCATCAAAGCCCACGGTATCGGTGGCGCTAATCCTCACGCTGCCAGAATTTCCCTGTCCAAAGGTGCCAGCTGACAGTTGAGCGCCATTGATAACTTCAAGGGAGCCAGTGTTAATCTCAATGTCACCACCAACCCCCACCGCTCCTATGCCTAAAAAGCTGTCGGCATTACCCTTATCAAAGCGGACGGTATCCGTCGCAGTAATCCTCACACTGCCAGCCTTGCCCTGTCCAAAGTTGCTGGCAGACAGGTAAGCGCCATTACTGACTGATAGGGAGCCAGTGTTAATCTCATTGTCACCGCCATCCCCCACAACTCCCGCTCCCACCGAGCTGGTGGCACTACTGGGGAGTCCATTGCTACCAACGCCATCAAAGCTAACGGTATCGCTGGCAGTAATCCTCACACTACCAGCCTTGCCTTGTCCATTAGTGCCAGCAGACAGGTAAGCGCCATTGGTAACCTCAAGGGAGCCAGTGTTAATCTCAATGTCACCACCATCCCCGGCCCCTCCCTCTCCCACCGAGCTGATGGCACTACTACTGGAGAGTCCATTGCTGGCAACGCCATCAAAGCTAACGGTATCCGTCGCAGTAATCCTCACACTGCCAGCCTTACCCTGACCAAAAGTGCTGGCAAACAGCACAGCGCCATTGGTAACCAAAAGTGAGCCAGTAGTAATCTCAATGTCACCGCCATTGCCCACCGCTCCTGTTCTCACCAAGCTGAAAGCATCACCCCCATCAAAGCTAACGGTATCGGTGGCACTAATCCTCACACTACCAGCCTTGCCTTTTCCAGCAGTACTGGCAGATAGCAAAGCGCCATTGGTGACCGATAGCGAGTTGGTGGTAATTTCAATGTCACCGCCATCCCCCAGTGCTCCTGCTCTCGCATTGCTGAAGGCCGCACTTGAGAGTCCATTGCTGGCAACGCCATCAAAGCTAACGGTATCCGTCGCAGTAATCCTCACGCTGCCTGCATTCCCCTGTCCAGCAGTATTGGCAATGAGTTGAGCGCCATTGGTAACCGAAAGTGAACCAGTAGTAATCTGAATGTCACCGCCATTGCCCAATGCTCCTGCTTCCACTGAGCTGAAGGCGTAACCCCCGTCAAAGCGCACGGTATCCGTCGCAATAATCCTCACACTGCCAGCATTCCCCTGACCAATGGTGCCAGCAGATAGTTGAGTACCATTGGTAACCTCAAGGGAGTTAGTGGTAATCTCAACGTCACCGCCATCCCCTACCGCTCTCTCAGCCACCGAGCTAGCGGCATAACCCCCATCAAAGCGCACGGTATCCGTCGCAGTAATCCTCACACTGCCAGCATTCCCCTGTCCAGCAGTACCAGCAACCAGTTCAGCGCCATTGGTAACAAAAAGCGACCCGGTTGTGATGTTGATATTGCCTCCGTTCCCCACGGCTCCCTCTGCTACTGTACTGACGGCTCTACTTGTTCCTCCATTGGGGTCAGTGCCATCAAAAGAGACTATATCGCGGGCATTTATTGTTACATTGCCTGCATCACCCTGTCCTTGAGTTGAGGAATTAAAATAACCGCCCTCTTTAACAAAAAGTGACCTGGTTGTGATATTAATATCACCCGATTTGCCCACACCTTCAGGCTGCACCACATTAGCCAGAAAACTCAGCTCTCCTGCAATAGTTGTTGTGCCTGTCGCGTTAACTTCAATGTCTCCTGCCTTACTCTCAGCCGAACCTAATCCTGACGCTATTCCCGCCCGTACTTTGCTTCCTCCCAAAACCTCCACGTTCCGGGCATTGATGGCAATACTCCCGCCACCGCCAGCGCGTACATTTACTTCAGCTTCATTCGTGAGGAGTACATCGGATCTGGCTACATCAGTAGGAAAACCTAAACGCAGTTCGTTACCATTTGTAGTCAGTTCTAATGTTCCATTCTGAGCCACTCCTCCTAATTCAATTCGACCCCCTAAAGCGAATAAACGCCCACCCTCCAACCTGACATCACCACCGACTAACAACAAACTCCGACCATCCGGAACCTGAAGCCCAATGGTAGGAGTACCTAACACCGTTGTTGTTGCCGTAGAGCGGTTGACAATTTGCCCCTGATTAGAGAGTTGATTATAAAAAAAAGCATTGGGGTTGATTGCGAGTAAATTGCTGGTTTGAGGTTCTGACGCACTGAATAACCCAGTATTACCAAGGCGAATTGCATTTGCTGTCGTTGCCACGAAAGAACCCCCCACATCCAAGCTGGCCTTCTCCCCAAAGGAAATGCCGTTAGGATTAATCAAAAATAGGTTGGGCGTCGAATTGCCAAAGGTTCCAATCGTACCCAGAATTCGTGATGGATTATTACCCGTCACCCGCGCCAAAATATTCTGAATGTCCGCGTTAGGACTGAAGAAATAAGCTCCTCTATCCGCGCTAACGTTAAACTCAACAAAAGAGTGGAAGAGATTTTGACCTCTTGCTGTCCCGCCTGCGATCGCTTCCACAGGCAAACCGTTAAAGTTGGGTACAACAAAGGAACTTTCACCACCCAAGGTGTTATCGGGAACGATATTGCTCTGAGCTAAGGTACGATTTCCAGAAAACGCGATCGCACAACCTCCCATCAGCGCGATCGCACCGGCAATCCTCCTATCTTGTTTTTTTAACGCAGAGGGTCGCAGAGGTAAACGCTGAGGGGCGTTGAGGGGGTTTGATAATTCCAATAATCTGCCTCGATCGCACATTCTCTGCATCCCTTCCTCCGCGTCCCTCTGCGTTAACAACTCTCCTTTTCCCAGAGTATTGAGGAGTTTACCTCAACACCTAATTAGGTTTTTTGAATAGCATCAATGGAATCAGCCCTGCAACAATTAAATAAACTGAATTGTCATAATGACAAATCCACAGGACTATCCCGACTAAAAAACTTATCCCCGCAAAGGCTAGCCCATAAATTAATCGGCTGGTTTCCAGAAAACGTCGGTGATTTTCCTCCTTAACCTCCTCATTTTGGCGAAGGATTACCTCGCGCACTCTAGCCCAGTCTAAAGCTTCGTTAGGCGAATCTGATCTTGCTAAACGTTCCTCAACAAATGAAATCGTTTGAGGAGAATTTCGAGGCTTCTGATTAGAAAGGTTGGGTGACGACGATAAAGTTATCGCCAGTTCGTCTGGTTTTTCTGACATCCTTTAACCTTGCCCTGTAGGCAGTTGTAGGGTGAGCCTTGCCCACCCTACTGATAGCTTTAATAGTAGTTCCCAACCTTACGATGGTGAACCGCAGTTAGGGCATCGGGTTTGGAAACGCGACCATTATCAACGGTGGCGTACACAATCCAATGGTCGGTGAGTTCCATGCGGCTGACAACATGACACTCCATATAGGCAAGGGCATCTGTCAGAATGGGGGAACCGTTTTCAGCCGCTTGAGTTTTCACTCCAGCAAAGCGATCGGCACCCGGTGGGAAGCGCTTGAGGAAGTGCTTCATTAAGCCTTGGTAGTTGCCTTCTTCTAACACATTGAGGACGAAGCGATCGCCGACATGCATCAAGGACTCAATCGCCCGATCTTTAGCCACGGCAATGGTTAAACCCAAGGGTTGGAAGCTAGCCTGTGATACCCAGGATGCCAACATTGCCCCCTTAATATCACCCTTGGTGGCTGTAATAATGTACAGTCCACCGCTAATCCGTCCCAAGGCTTTATCAAGGTCACTATCAAGGGCTTTCCGTTGCTTGATGTCGCGATCGCGGGTTAACATTTGCCCCATATCTGTACCCGCTTCTTCACAAAGTTGGTACGTTGCTTCTGTGGGTGTATCCTTCACTCGAATGGCGGGAAAGGCTTGTTTCAGTCCCAGATTTCTGAATTGATTGAGTAAGGGATCGATCGGTTCGTCATCTCCCCCGTAGGACTCGAATATGCCAACCACTTGCTTGGACTTCGCTGCCGCCAGAACTGTGCCTACAGCCGCCGCCGCAATTTTACTGGAGGCTGGGGGCATTCCAATTGCCATTCCTGCCGCACGCCCCACCATTTCCTGTACTTCTTGGGGATCGGCGGTTTTTAGGTCGATCATTTCCACGCCAACGCCCGTTTTGGTAATCCCTCTAGCAACGGCTTGAGACAGGCGATCGCTATACCCATAATCGGAGACATAAAACACCACCACCGATGTCTCTGCCTTGGCTTGGGCTTGACTCCACTTGCGATAGCGACCGACCAGTTCTGTCACATTATGACGCAGCAAGGGGCCGTGACCATTCGCGACTATCGTCACCTCTCCCAACTGATCCATCCGCTTGAGGGCAGACAGCACAGAACGCGCATTGGGAGCCATTAAACAGTCGTAGTAAAAGCGATAATCCGGTTCAATCGCCCTTAAATCTTCGTCAAACGTGCTGTCTGAACAGTAGTGCAGGCCGAAGGCGTCGCAAGTAAACATCACCTGCGTCCCCGCATCGTAACTGAAAATAGTGTCAGGCCAGTGCAGGTTAGGGGCATTGACAAATTCCAACACATGTCCTTTGCCCAAATCTAGCTTGTCGCCATTTTTAACAACCAGCCGCTCAAAGGGTTGATGCACAAAATCTTCGAGGAACTGAATGGCTACCTTTGACCCTACTACTGTTACTTGAGGCGCTAACTGGAGGACATCTTTGACTAAACCACTGTGGTCTGGCTCGGTATGGCTAATAATGAGGTAATCAATTTCAGCGGGATTAATCTGTCCTTTAAGGGTGTCTAAATACAGTTGACGGAACTTTTCATGGGAGGTGTCTACTAAAGCCGTTTTCTCACCTCGAATCAAAAACGAGTTATATGTCGTGCCGTTTTGGAGGCCGAATTCGATATCGAAGCGATCGCGATCCCAGTCCAAAGAGCGAATCGTGGTTGTATCGGGGGCAATTTCGCCCGTTTGCATCGTTAATCTTTTTTGGGTTTTGTCGGTCAGCAATACCATTTAATGACTCCTAAATCAACTACTTTTTACTGCTTTTTTAAAAAACTTTTTATTTTGTCTTTATTTTTACACAACTAACTCGTCAGGCTAAATTAGAAAAAATGATAGTGATGCTAAGAAGTTTGAAACGTAGGGGCATCAGTTTTTTCGTTTTTAACTATCAATTTCTCTGATTTTGAGCATAGACCCTTGGTTAGGCTGGGATGTTTTACACCGTTTTGTAGGGGAGGCAGTCTGTTCAACGGTTACTCTTTGTATGGTAACTGAGTAAAAATACTTATGACAACCAACCCGTCTTAACCGGTCGTCAGTGGTGAATGGTGTAATGTGTATAGTTTCTAGGGGCGATTGCAAAGTCCCCATGTAACCTCTGTGGAGAAAACTGGATATATAGCTGTCGCCATAAAGGTTAGAACTTTCTTTAACGGCTCAAACAACCACGTAGTACTAATAAACATAAAAGCCTCGTCGTATGAGCTCAGGTGCCTTCTGCCTTTTGCCTTCTGCCTTTTGTCTTCTGCCTTTTGCCTTCTGCCTTTTGCCTTCTGCCTTCTGCTGTAACCAGGGTCTAGGTTAGGTTGGTCGCCTTGAAATTTCCACAGCTTTGACCATTGATCGACGTTTTAAGAGTGCCTGCACCCCTATCGATTAACCATGCAACCTGACGATCCGCTGATTTATTCACCCGTTCTAGAGGAAGCCATTGATCGTAACCCCCTGATAGTTACACCTGACACCTTACTGTTAGACGTGCTCGCATTAATGAGTCAGGTCCGAGGGAGTTGTTGTTCGCTGAGTGAGGTCAATACCCCCTTAGAATCAATCCCCCGCTATGGGACGCACTCTAGCTGTGTGTTAGTCATGGAGGGCAGCCAGCTACTGGGAATCTTTACAGAACGGGATATCGTGTGGCTCACGGCTGATGGCATACCCTTCGAGGGGATAAAAATTTCTGAGGTGATGTCCCAGCCAGTGCTAACTATGCCTGAGTCGAATTTTCAGGATGTCTTTGCTGCCATATTCCTATTTCGTCGGAATCGGGTTCGCCATCTGGTGATTGTGGGCGATCAAAATCAACTGGTTGGCATTGTCTCACAAGAAAGCATTCGTCGTATCCTTCGACCCGCCAACCTGCTGAAGTTGCGGCGTGTGTCAGAGGTGATGACGACTCAGATGATTCATGCTCCGGCAACAACTTCCGTATTAAATTTAGCCCGACTGATGACAGAGCAACGAGTCAGTTGTGTTGTGATTACACAAGAAAATGGCTATGGAGGCTTTTTTCCGCTAGGGATTGTGACAGAGCGAGATATTGTGCAATTCCAAACCCTAAGGCTGAATTTAGCCCAGACGTTAGCTCAAACCGTGATGAGTACACCGCTATTTCTGCTCCACCCACACGATACGTTATGGAAAGCTCATCAGGAGATGCAACGACGACGTGTCAGACGATTGGTGGTGTCTTGGGATTTGGGAAGAGCACTGGGAATCATTACTCAAACCAACCTGATGCGAGTGTTCGATCCTGTGGAAATGTATGGTGTGATCGAAGTATTACAACGGACGATCGAGCAGTTAGAAGTGGAAAAAGCCGAACTCTTGCAAAGTCACAAAGCTGCATTAGAGCAACACATACCCTACCTTCCAGCTCAATTGAACCCACAGGCTGAATAGAGAATCTCGTGAACGAAAGCTGGCTGGCGTTAATGATCGGAAATTCCCGCTTACACTGGGCTTGGTTTGTAGGTACCACCCTTCAAGAAGCCTGGGATAGTAGCCATTTACCCGCGTCAGCCGTTGAGCAACTCATTCAGCGTTGGGCGTCCGGCATTTTGCCAGCAGCCATCTTGCCACCTCAATTAATTTCTCTACACTTATCGAACACGACAAGCCTTTTACCTCTTTATGTCGCTTCGGTAGTCCCCAGCCAAACAACTCTTTGGCAAACCTACCCGGCGGTAAAAGTGATTACCCTAGCCCAAGTACCGCTTTTGGGAGTTTATCCTACCTTGGGAATTGACCGTGCCCTCGCGTTGTTGGGTGCGGGTGAGACGTTTGGTTATCCGGTGCTTGTGATTGATGCAGGTACGGCACTGACATTAACGGGTGCGGATGCTCACTCTCAGTTAATAGGGGGAGCCATTTTACCGGGGCTAGGGTTACAGTTAAAGTCTCTGACACGAGGCACAGCCGCCCTGCCAACGACCCAACTCCCCACCCAGCTACCACCCCGTTGGGCGATGCAGACAGCGTCGGCGATTGAGAGTGGTGTAATTTACACCGTACTGGCAGGAATGCGGGACTTTATAGAAGACTGGCAATCTCAGTTTCCCACGAGTCAAATCGTTCTCACGGGCGGCGACTCACCTGTACTTCTGACCTATCTCCAATCCCAGTATCCCGAAATAGCACGTCAGCTCATCTGGAATTCACACTTAATTTTTTGGGGAATTCGGTCACTGAGGTTGAAAATTGCAAGTTAGGCAGTTAGGCAATTCACCCTTCAACTTCAACCTTCCAACTTTCGACCCGATGGACAAAATCATGAATATGCCCCGCTAATAAACCCGGTAAGGCTTCGGGTAAGTCATTTTCCCCAGGTTCAACCATTTGCAGGTGGGCTTTTGGGATTTGGGAGGCATAGACTTGAGATTGCGCGATCGCATCTGGATCATCCTTTGCGCCTTGCAAAATCATCGTCGGCACATTGAGCCATTCGAGTTGTTCTTGCAATAATTCCGCTTGAATTTCTGCTCTCCGTCGTTGGCATAACAGCTTGCCAGCCGTGGGTGAACTGAGTATCTGTTTGCGCCATTTCAGCGCTCGCTCAATGGATTGGTGTCGCCCAATCAATCGTGCCAGGGGATAGAGGCAGCGCAGGATGAGATAGGCGATCGGGGGACGCCCAATCAACCACCTCGTCCACCCTTCACCCAAACGCTTCCTGGGTGTCTTAACGCCTTCTGGTGCTATTAACACGAGACCGCTAACATTTTCCACATGTTTCAGAGCATAACTCGCCGCAATCCAGCCGCCCAGGGAGTGACCGACTAAATATACCTCTGGTAGATGTAGCGCCTCTAGATACTGAAACAAACACTCAACTTCTAACTGGATTGAGTAGTGGAGTTTAGGTCGTTCAGATTCGCCAAACCCTAACAAGTCAAGGGCAAAGCAATGGTAATTCTCACTTAACTGATCGATGACCGGTAGCCATTGACTGCCATCGTGCCAAGATCCATGGAGAAATACCAGTATCGGTCCCCGACCGACTTCACGCCAGAAAACTTGCCCTAAGGGTAGCCTAATTCGAGAATTGCGTAAGGGTAGATTCATCCTGAGCTTAGGGTCTTATTTCAGAGTTGGACAGGTCAAGAGAGAGGATTGAGGACTGCGAGAAGGAGACACAGGAATACTGAGACACCAAGACGCTCTTAATTTTCCAGCCAGTCTCTTCCGGTTGCCCTAGCTGCTTAAGCGAAGGTTGTCTTGCCATCGAAGTAATCCTGCAACTGTTGGTCATGGTCATGGCTAAGCTCACCTAGGGGGATAGCTGAGCGGTCAAACGCTTTGACGTCACTGATTTCTAAGGTATCCTGGACTTGCATTGTTCCTTGAACATCGGCTTCTACTACAACACATATTGAATGAATCCTGGGATCGCGTTCAGGCGCAGAGTAAATTCCAACCAATCGACGAACCTTTAGCAACTCTAAACCCGTCTCTTCTTCTAACTCCCGCTTCACGGTGGTTAGTAAATCTTGACCCCAGTTCACCATTCCTCCTGGTAGTCCCCATTTACCATTGTCGCGACGCCTGATCAGCACAATTTGCCCATTCGGCAAAATCGGGATGATACTCGTACCTGTGACAGGATGGCGGAATATAATTCCCAATACCGTTTGTACAAATTGCCATGTTCGACGCATTACAAAAAAAGGCTATGTTTGCCTCGTGAATAGGTTGCTTACAGACTGTTATCATAGTCTCTACGGATACCAGTTCGGTATCAGCAGTCCCGGAAAAATCAGTTTTTTGACGCCAGTGATCATCTCTCCTGACTCGAAAATCGCTCGGGTGTGTAGATTAGCTTTTGTTAAAATGGCTGAAGTGCCTCAGCTAGACTCAGCGATTTCTTTGACTCGATGGTTCAGAAAGGATGATATTCGAGAGGCGGGTCAATCCAGCTAAACTTCAGACTCCTAGTTGGTTATAGCACCTGGCTCTTGTTTAGCACCTCTTGCTGTCTGTTTTCAGACTGCCACCTTCTGATGAGCAACACTGATAAGATAGACAAGCCAAGCTGAATCTTTCGCAAGAGTTTGCGAGGCATATTTTTTTATCAATGAGGTAAACATGGCAAAGCGCCGCAACCAAAAGAAAGAAAAGGCGCAACGGAATCAAGCCTACGCCCGTAAGTTTCGTAAACGTAAAAATACGGGTCGTTTCTCTAAAAATCGGCGGTATAACAGACCTCCGGCAGAAGAGGAACAGGATGAAAACAGTGAACTCGGAGACGGTGTTCAAAAAACTCAAATGCGCTAATGAAGGCTGAAAAGGATACTCTCCTTGTCCCTGAGCCGTTGCCTGGTGGGCACATTTAAGCGGCTTTGAGGCAGGCTGAGTTGGGCATCATAATAGTACCGATACTATGGATGCCCGCTTCCTACCCCAAGACTCGCCCCCCCAGAAATGGGAAGAGGGCGAGCCAAATATATATATGAATGATGGAATTTCCGACGGTAGCTGTAGCGCCCTCAGGATGATTAACGCGACTCTACGCGATCGCGTGCCTCTTGCAGAGCTTGACGTACCTGCTCAAAACCCGTACCTCCGTAGCTGTTTCGTGCAGCAACCACCTGAGTCGGCGCGATCGCTTGATAAATATCGCCCTCAAAGGCTGGGTGCAGTGCCTGCCATTCCTCCAGGCTTAAATCTTTGAGCAATTTATCACTCTTGAGGCAAGTTCTCACCACTTTACCCACTAAGTTGTAAGCTTCCCGGAAAGGAACACCTTTGGAGGCTAAATAATCGGCAACATCGGTGGCGTTAGAGAAGTCTTCGTCCACGGCTTGTGCTAACCGTGCGCTCTTGAATTCCATTCCCTCCCGCAACAGAATGGTCATGGCTTCAAGACACCCTTTCACGGTTTTCACCGTATCAAACAGCGCTTCTTTGTCCTCTTGCAAGTCTTTGTTATAAGCCAACGGTAACCCTTTGATCAACACCAACATGGCTTGGAGATGCCCGAAGACACGCCCTGTTTTCCCCCGTACCAGTTCCGGCACATCCGGGTTTTTCTTTTGGGGCATGATACTGGAGCCAGTGGAACAAGTGTCTTTGAGAGTCACAAAGCCAAATTCCTGGGAAGCCCAGAGAATAATTTCCTCTGACAATCGGCTCAGGTGTACCAGAATCAAGCTGGCAGCGCACAGGAATTCGATCGCAAAATCGCGATCGCTGACACCATCCAAACTGTTACGATAGACCCCTGAAAATTCTAACAGCGAGGCTGTATAGTGGCGGTCGATGGGAAACGTCGTCCCCGCTAGCGCACCACATCCCAAGGGAGAAGTATTCACCCGCTGCGCGATCTCACCCAGGCGCTCCCAATCCCGCTGGAGCATTTCAAAGTAGGCTAAGAGGTGATGAGCTAAACTCAGCGGTTGAGCGCGTTGTAGGTGTGTGTAGCCGGGAATTAGAGTTTCTACGTTGGCTTCGGCAATGTTGAGGAGGACACCTTGAAACTCACGCAACTGGATGCGAATTTGGGCAATTTGAGCGCGGAGGTAGAGTCGTGTATCGGTACCCACTTGATCGTTGCGCGATCGCGCCGTGTGCAACTTTTTCCCCACATCTCCAGCAATCTCCGTCAGGCGTCGCTCAACCGCGAAGTGAACATCCTCGGCATCAATACCAGGGTTAAAGTTGCCTTGGCGGTATTCTTGGCGAATTTGTTCTAAACCGGCGATTAGTTTCTCTCCCTCGGCTGGGGAAATGATGCCGGTATGAGCCAGCATTTGGGCATGAGCGATCGAACCTGTGAGGTCGTACTCAATCAATTCGATATCGAAGCCAATACTGGCATTGAAGCGAGCGATCGCTGGATGTAGTGCGGATTCAAACCGTTGGCTCCAGGTTGTTTGTTCAGTCACAGTTGGAAAGTTAAAGGGTTTGGAGGTTTGAAGGTTAAGGGTTTGGAGGTTTGAAGGTTAAAGGTTTTGAAGATAACCTGTCAACTGTTTGCCTTGCTAACTGGCAACCTGCTAACCTTCAATCTGCAACTTTTTCAAAACGAGGTGAAACTCTTAATGAAGTAACCGATAACGATCCCGATCACCAGTGCCCAGGCTTGACCTGTTCTCACAAAGTTGTTCCACGCATTGGCGACCTGACCGAACAGATCGGTATTCGTTTTGAGTTGAGCTAACCCATGCCAATCGACCGAGAATAGATGACTTGCTCCTTGCAGGGCATCAGGCCCAAAACTGATGTGATTCAAAAAAGTGGGTACGACTTGCATCCCTTCAATGACCATGACGATTATTGCCTTTTAAAAAATGGGTCACTCGGTAGATTTTACCTGCATCACGACCAGCGTCATATCATCTCCGTGAGGGTTTGTTGAACCAATAAACTGTTGCACTTGATCAAACAGGTAATCCAAAATGGCTTGAGAACCACTGCAATGCTCACACGCCCACTGGAAAACTTGTATCAGTCGTTCCTCATCAAAGCGATCGCCAGATTGATTCGCCGCATCAGTAAACCCATCGGTGTAGTAAATGATTGTATCTCCAGGCGCTAACTGCACTTGAGCATCTTCATACTGAGAATCGGCCTCTAGGCCAATCAGCATACCAACGGTATCTAAGCGTTGGATGGATTGGGTTGATGCCTGCCACAAGAACGGTGGATTATGGGCGGCGTTACTATAAGACAGAAGTTGCGTCTGCGGGTCGTACTCGGAATAGAACAGCGTGACAAACCGATGGGAGTTTTCCAGGTCAGCATACATAACCCGATTCAAGTGCTCTAAAATCCGCCCTGGGGAGTGACGATTCAGAACTTCTGCCCTGAGCATCCCTCGCGTCATGGTCATAATCAAACCAGCGGGGACGCCTTTACCCATGACATCGCCAATCACAACACTCCAAGGTAAAGAGGCTCGCTTGCAGTCGGTTACTTCCTGATCATCCGGCTTTTTAGGACGCAATTGGTCGTAGTTGGCGGGAATGAAATCGTAGTAGTCGCCACCGACTCGGTTCGCGGTTTTACACATTGCTGCCAATTCCACCCCCTCAATTTGAGGACATTGGCGCGGCAGCAGGCGCAGTTGGATTTCGGCACCAATTTCTAACTCTCGATCTAAGCGCTCTTTCTTACGCAGTTCGACGGTGAGTTCATCATTGGCGATGGCAACGGCGGTTTGGTCGGCGACCAATCGCACTAATTTCTGTCGCGTTGGAGTCCAGTTGTAATTAGAATCATGGCTAAACACATAAAGACGACCTCGTTCGCTATTGCGAATCAGAATCGGCGTCCCAAATAGCTGCACATCTGCTCCTAGACTTTGACTCACCTGCTCGTCGAGGGATGCTTGGAGCAGCTCTAAGGGTACGGGAGCATTCG
Source organism: Microcoleus sp. AS-A8 (assembly GCA_039962225.1). Classification (NCBI taxonomy): domain Bacteria; kingdom Bacillati; phylum Cyanobacteriota; class Cyanophyceae; order Oscillatoriales; family Microcoleaceae; genus Microcoleus; species Microcoleus sp. AS-A8. The sequence goes on along the minus strand of JAMPKV010000001.1, from coordinate 735,467 downwards.
AGTCAGTTCCCCCCTCACTGTTTGTTGCTCTGACTTCACGAGTTGCCTTTTCAATCGCTTTACGAATACTGTTACAAGCTTGACTTTCTTGGCAATGTAGCTGCTCCAGCCTAACTTGACCGTTTGGCTTGAACAAAATTAAAGCACCACCATCAGCATCCGTTACGCGCGCCGCCATCAATGGAATTAACTCCAAAAATTGATTCAAATTGTTAAAGCTGCGTAGGGCAAACCCTAGTGAACTCAACAAATCTTGAATCTTGTGTTGTTCCCGGTGTAAGCGTGCCACTAGTTCTTTCAGGGCAGAAACAGGTGTTCCTTCAGCAGTAGTTTTATGGCTATTGCTGTCAGTTGAGCTTGAGGGTTGGCGCGGAGCAGGCCGTGCTGTCATAGCATCAGGCGTAGGGAACATTTATTCAGTAGAGAAACAATTAATCTAACTATTGCCAGAAATAGGAATCAGGTATCTCCTCAAGTGTTGTGAGGTCACTCTACAGTTAAGCTAGAGGCTCCACAAGCCGCATCGGACTTTCCTGACATTCTCCCGGAGAAATTTATTCAACGGGAGAGCTATCGAAAAACTGTATGAAATCATACAGTACCACTGCTTGCCATTGTGAGCTTTCCTGAAACCCATTCCAGCTATTGTATAAGGCATTGAGCTAACTTGAGTTGTAAATAATAGCGCTGATTAGGAACCCTGCCAATGTCCGGATGGGATATTTCCAGAATTGTTCGGTTTTCTTTACTTGATGCTCCTTTGAGTATTACAACTCTTCATGAAAAATTGTGTTACTGGAGACTTATCCTACCGGAGTTAGCGGTTTAACGAATCTCTGAGCATTCCTCTACTTTCTGAGCCGTATTTGAGGTCGGCAACTTGGAGTAATCGAGAGATCAGCTACAATTCACTCCATGAATCCATAGGGAGCCTTTGTGCTCAAATTATCCCTAAAGAATACGTTGTTGTAATACAGGTTCAGGGTATAGCAAATCTGGGTCAAACTTTGTTTAGACATTCACAGAGCTAGTTCAGTGGAGGTGTCTGCAAGTTGTAGGATTATGAATCGACCCGAAGGCGTGGGGAGGCTCTACACACTCCGGAGGTTCCACATGCCATTTGAATGATCATTAGCTCAGAACTTCAATGGCAAGGACTGTAATTCCTTTTGAATCAGCCGATAGTATCTTCGAGAGCGAGAATCGGTATCCGGATGATGTTTATAGCAAAAGGCAGAAGGCAGAAGGCCGAGGGCAGAAGGCAGAAAGTTTATTACTAGTGCACCCAGGCAGAAATAACCCACCACTGAAAAAAGGTTAAAAACCTTACTGTACAAACTTTCTTCCCTTCTGCCTTCTGCCTCCAGACTTCTGCCTTCTTGCACTAGTACGTGGTTGTTTGGGCCGTTAAATCTGTCCTAACCTTTATGGGGACAGCTATAGCACGAAGGCACTAAGTACGAAGTTACGTTATTCTGAGATAAGCGCAAAAATCTCATATCCTTGAACTGCTGTTACGGTGCGTAAGTCTTCATGTTTCGATGGGGCATCCCATGTTGAAATGACGGAGTGATGGCTGGTTTTCGTTGTGTGTACCACAAAGTAGGGGCACGACATGTCGTGCCCCTACTTAGCTGAAGTATTCTACTCAATGGAGAACCGCTATAGTTATCTAGCTTTAGTCCCTGTGCATCTACGGATTTTGACGCACTCCTCAGCCTAAAGGCGTGAGGATTCTGGGTTCAAACAATAGTTGCAGCTCATTTCCCGTCTTACACTATCTAGCCCAATGGACAACGCCCTGCCCATACTTTGATTATACATTTGTACGCCCTGAAGGGTGCGGAGCTTTAGTGAGCAGCTTTAAACCCGTGATGTTTTGGTAAAAAAGCTGGGTAAGGACAGTGTTACGCCGTTGACAGTACGAGAGAATCTTCCGGGATAGTCTCTAACCTCAACCAGCTTTCAGCGGCGTAAATCCTAAAAGGCTCAACGACCCATCTTCATCGCCAAACTCAACACCGCGAGAAGACCATTCATTAGATAAAACACACCAACAATCTGTGTTTCTGACCAACCGCTGAGTTCAAGATGGTTATGATACGGTGACATTTTCAAGAGACGCTTACCAAGGCCATTCGCATCCTTTGTCGCTTTGTAGTAACCCACTTGGGCAATCACGGAGAGGGACTCTATAAAGAAAATACCGCTGATGATAAATAAGCCCCAAACGTTGTGAGACAAAAGACCGACCGCAGCTAGTGCGCCTCCTAAGGCCAAAGAACCCGTATCACCCATAAAAACCGTAGCTGGGTTGCGGTTATGGACAACAAACCCCAGGCAAGTGCCAGCCATGCAAGCACAGAAAACCATTAAACCTGGTGCACTCGGGCCAACGATCGCCCCCAGTCCTAAAAGCGCGATCGCACAAGTCCCTGCTGCCAATCCATCCACACCATCGGTGAGATTGGTGGCATTGCTTTCGGCTACCTGTACAAAAACGGCAAACGGCCAAAACAAGAAGCCTAAGGGTATGGCTATCCCTAAGGGCAAGTTAATGGTGGTGATACTTGCCGATTGAGTGAAAGCCAGCCATACACAAAACAAGGCACCGACGCCAATTTGTAGGGCTAGTTTCGTGCGGGGTGAAATTCCTTTATTGGAACGGCGTCGGACAATTTGCCAATCATCCAGCCAGCCCACTCCAGCATAGGCCAGGGTGACCACACACACCGCTAGTACAGAGCCAAAGTCTTGCCCCCTCATCACAACTCCCGACCACAGGAGGGCGACAACCACCGCCACGGGAACAAAAAACAGGCCACCCATTGTCGGGGTACCTGCTTTACGTAGGTGTGATTGGGGGCCTTCCTCGCGGATAATCTGCCCCATTTTTAGAGCTTGTAAAAGAGGCACTGCCCAGTAGCCGAGAGCAGCCGTAATTATGGCGCACATCAACAGCGGTAGGGTCATTGAGAAATCTGATATGAGCGATCGCCCCGCTGTCCAATCTAGTATTAATGATCCCAGGCTCAAACCAATAGTCAGTAACGTCAGAAGTCTAGGACCGGTTGGATTTAACGACCGTCCAGAAGATAACTTTGCATCAACCACAGACTTTTCATTCCTTTATCGAACTCCTCACAATAGACGCAACGAATTGCGTCTGTACGATTCCCGTTTGACCCACGGTACTCATGGGAATCGTAGCATCATATTCGCTGCTTTCAACCTACCGAGAAAGCAAATCTACTTATAGGCGGCTTCGGATGAGTAACTACAGGTTTAGGTGCACAACAATGAGTAGCGGTAAATCGCCGTAAGTGTAGATTTGGCTGGAATTTGTTCAGCTTTCACAGCTATTACAATCGCACCGCTTCAAAGGTTATGAATGGCTGCAAAATCTAAAAAATCCTTGTCCCCAGCCTGCTTTTGTTCGTGCAGCTGCACCGTGCTCTTGTGTGGGTCGAAGCTACCCCACTGCTGATGACCTTTGGCAACGAACAACGAATCAACTCGTTGGTAGTCAGCCGCCTTGACTACTTCTTTCATATCATCAGAGGCAAGTTCCTGATTATTTGCAGAAATTTCTCTGTAACGTTCGATTGCGTATTGTGGTGAAGGTTTAGAAGTAAGCTTCTATAAGTTCTCTAGCTTGTTCATGGAAGGCTTCAAGGCTGGGGCGCTCCACGAGACCAAGAGAGATTCTCATGAATTATTGAGGATTGCTATATCGAGCTGTAGAAGTAGAAGGAGTGAGTTCTTCTTGAAGTTGAGCAACGCTTTCATACTCTCCTTGAAAGGCTTTGAGAAGACGAGTGTAGATGGGGAGAATCTTTTTGTAGGTGGCGACGTGAGCGGCAATCGGTTGATGCCGATACGTTTCACCGATCATTTGACAGACAAGATTGAGCGAAGAGATTTCTTTGAGGGCATAAAGTCCTAAAACCGCCGCCCCCAGGCAAGAACTTTCGTACTGTTCGGGTACAATTACATCTTGATCAAAGATATCTGCCATCATTTGCCGCCACACAGGTGATCGCGCAAAGCCTCCGGTGGCTTGAATTCGTGTGGGTTTACCGGTGAACTCTTCCAAGGCTTGTAAAACCAAGCACAAATTAAAGACAATGCCCTCTAAGACAGCTCGGACCAAATGAGCTTTGGTATGGTTTAAACTCAGACCAAAAAAGGAGCCCCTGGCATTCGCATCCCAAAGTGGCGATCGCTCCCCCATGAGGTAAGGATGGAAAATCAGTCCCCCCGCACCGGGAGGAACCGTTTCAGCCAGCATTGTGATCAAATCATAGGGGTCTTTCCCTAAGCGTTGAGCTGCCCGAACTTCTGTATCCGTGAGTTGGTCACGCACCCAACGCAAGGCAATCCCGCCATTGTTCACGGCTCCCCCAACCACCCAGTGGTTTTCGCTCAGAGCATAGCAGAATAAGCGCTCTTGAGGGTCAGTGATGGGACGCTCCACCATCGTTCGCACCGCCCCACTCGTACCGACAGTGACAGCGATCATTCCAGGCTGAATCGCTCCCACTCCCAGATTCGACAACACCCCATCATTGGCACCGATGACTGTTGGTGTATCGGTTAAAATTCCCATCGCTTGAGCCAAGGAGGCTGGCATGGGTTTGACAATGTGCGTTGTTGGCACCAATTGGGATAACTGTGTTGTGGTGATCCCAGCCATTTCCAGGGCTTCGTGATCCCAGTCGAGGGCTTTTAAATCGAGTAAGCCTGTTGCCGAGGCGATCGAGTAATCAACGATATACTGTTGAAAAAATCCATAAAAAACGTATTCCTTAATTGAAATAAACTTAGCCGCCTGCTCAAAAATTTCGGGATGTTCGTTCCGTAGCCAAATTAATTTTACAAACGGGGACATGGGATGAATTGGCGTCCCCGTCCTCAGATAAATTTCATGCCCGTGCTGCTCTCGCTTAATTTTTTGGGCCCAATGGGCGCTGCGATTATCCGCCCAAGTGATGCTCTGAGAAAGCAGCTTTCCTTGTGCATCAACCGCTATTAAACTATGCATAGCAGCGCTAAAAGACAAACCCATTAATTGAGTTGGCTCAATCTGACTGAGCGTCATCACTTTTCTCACCGTTGTAATCACGGCTGAGAAGATTTCTTCGGGGTCTTGTTCCGCTGCACCGGGTGTTGGTGCATACAAAGGGTACCCCACGGCATACCGACAGACCGTATCGCCTTTGGCTGTAAACAATACAGCTTTCGTACTGGTAGTGCCAATGTCTAGTCCAATAACGTAGCGCTGATTATTCACCGCTTCACCAGAGTCAATCTTTCATACTTTATACTTCAGTTGACGTGCCTTTAGTCCTGCTTTTTTTACCAAAGCGACTTTGGCGCATTCTCAGCACTAATCCTAGCGTCACCTGCTTCATCACCCAGTACAATACCGTAAGGACTACAAAGGTTACTACGATAACCAACACAGGACGTTTAGCTGTTAAATCATCGACTACACTCCTTGCCAAATCATCCGGTTGAGTGAGAAAATCCCAACTGTTGAAGCGCTTGAATCTCCCTAGATAAACGCCAATAGCACACAGAGCATGGGTGAGTAACTCAGCCCAAAGGACGTATTGACCCACTCTCTGCTGCTTCAGGTAATGACCTAGGTTGATTAAAGACACTACATAGGCTTCAAACCCAGCTAAAATCGCGATTATGTGAGGGGGGATGAGAACCAGGGTAATGATCCACACTGAATAGTAATCGCGAATCGCCTTAATCAGGTGAATGATGTCCGTTAACAGATAAGGGGCATTGGGCAAAAAGGCAATAAAAACCAAAAAACCCACCCACCATAACAGCGATCGTGACTGAGACGCTCTGCGGAATAGCCAAAAGCTCAAAGCCAAAGGAATAAAAGCAAGAAACAAATTCCAGGCTATCCAGCCACTGTGGATGTTCCAAGCCTGCCACGCATTAGCAAGTAGGTCTCTTATCGACATTTCCTTAGACGCGAATGAGGGTGCTGAGTCAGATTAGGAAAGTTGCAACCACTAGTATAGCTATCTGCAAAAAGACGATTTTGCTGTCGGTAAGTTTCTCTACTATTTCCACGCAGATGATTCACTCGTCACTCTCAGCGTGATCCAAGAATCGATATCCTCTTGCTTCTAGAGTTTGAATAGTACATTTAAACTATTTTTGTGGCGACAAAGCTCTTTTCAGCGTCTAACTCAATCCCTGGAGCAAGGGTGGGGTCAACTTATGTTTCAAGACTAATGAGTAAGCTAACTTAAACAGGGATATCACCCTTCTCGGCTGATATCCCTGTTATACTTTCCTGACATACTAGGAAGGGCAAATTTTCAGGTCTCCATTCGCAAATGGAGCGTTTCAAGCAGGTTAGTCCAAGTTTAGGTAGCTGGCTTCTTGCTCTAGCTGACGAATCAAAGCCTCGTCGCCTTTGGCTCTAGCTACTTCTAAGCGATGTTCTAAAAGTTTTTGGAGAGTAGCACGATGAGCGGCAGCGGCTTTTTGAGCTTGGTTATTCCGGTTTCTGTTCACTGTAAACAATCCCTTCGGTTCAAATCATGTATTATCTTCCTCCCTCAAAAATAACATGAATCGAAGCCGGCTGGATAGGCAAAAAGTATTTTTTGATACAGAAATTAGTAAGGACTTCAGGGTAATGACCGAACAGAGTACACTCACGAGCGCAGCCATTAGGGGTTAATCCTTGCTGCCGAGGTTCTTATCGTTCCTGAGCAGAGCGTTCTTAGCGATTGAGGAGCCGATGGGATAAGATAGGCGCTAAGCTGTTCCAAGCAAGTGATTTGAACAGAAAATTGTCAAGGCGATCGCCCGCATCCTGAATTTATGCACCTATTCAAAAGTACGTCCGTGTGAGCCCACCAGGAAAAAGCAAATAGAAGTGAATTATTCTACATACACGCTCCCACATGAAGCCAAAAAATTGTGAGATGGTGCTCCAATCGTTCTAGTTGTCAAAAGCGAGGGGCTATGCACTAAGCTTACAACTATTGTTTGAAGCTACCTCTACCTGATGTAGGTTAACGCATTAGAAGTTCATCACACTCCGGAAGTCTCGGTGGATTAATCACTCAATGGTTTGCCTAGCTCTTAAAAAAGGATGATGCATCCTATGGCTCAATGAAACAATTGAGGTATGCAAGATTTCTAGCCATCAACAACCCGTTGTGCGATCGCAAACCTCAGCTCTTGCTTCTTATTTGACGAAAAGTCTATTCTAGAGCTAGAAAATAACCATCAGTTTTTCCCTAAGCTGTTGTGCATTTAATTTGTGAGTTAGGTTTTAGCCTTTTTCTTGGGGGATGGGCATCCTGCCCGTCCAAGCTATGCAATTTAAATGCCGATTAGCTTATTCAACTTCAGTGTCAATCAATCTAATTGAGAATTACGAGGTAATTAAATGAAAGCTGTGATCCTTGCTGGGGGGCTTGGGACTCGCATTAGTGAAGAAACTTCTGTGAAGCCAAAGCCTATGGTTGAGATTGGTGGAAAGCCAATTCTCTGGCACGTCATGAAAATTTACTCAGCTTATGGCATCAATGATTTTATCATCTGCTGCGGGTACAAAGGATATGTCATTAAGGAATATTTTGCTAACTATTTCTTACACATGTCCGATGTTACTTTCGACATGCGATTTAATCAAATGAACGTTCATTGTGGTTATGCCGAACCTTGGCGAGTGACACTAGTAGATACAGGTGACAATACGATGACTGGCGGTCGTCTGAAGCGGGTTCGAGATCATATTGGCAATGAAACATTCTGCTTTACCTACGGAGATGGTATTGGAGATGTCAATATTAAAGAATTGCTAGAGTTTCATAAAACACAAAAAACTTTGGCTACGCTAACCGCAACCCAACCCGCAGGGCGTTTTGGTGCGATATCGTTTAAAGATCAAGAAAAAGTTAGTAGTTTCCGAGAGAAAGAAGACCTGAACGGAGCTTGGATTAATGGTGGTTTTTTTGTGTTAGAGCCAGAGGTGATTAACTTCATTGCGGATGACTCTACCATTTGGGAGAAAGACCCTTTAGAGAAGCTGGCTGTAGATGATCAACTTTCGGCCTATAAACATTTTGGTTTTTGGCAACCTATGGATACTCTACGAGACAAAAATTACCTGAATGAATTGTGGAATAGTGGAAAGGCTCCTTGGAAAGTTTGGTAAAAGGATATTTCTGTTTCAAAAATAATTTTCTCTTCTTCATTTAGATGAAGATGTCTAACAAAACGTCACCATCCAACGAACTTTTAAGTAGCAGGTGCATCTAAACAAATTGATTTCATGAGGATGGCATTTTTGGGTGAACAACGCTTTAGACAATCTCATAGATCAGCGAGTGCATCTGGGCAAAAGCAAGCCATAACATAAGCCCGGATGCTGCTAATTTCTGAATTCTGCCATTATCTGACAGGCGTTGCTGTCAGATAAAATTTATTTCACTCAGTTTCAAGAGGGTAAATACTGAAAAATTCATGACATAATTTTTTAAAAATAACGAAAAAATGTAAAATATTTAACCTTAGTAGACACAAAAATTAAATACATAAAAATTCACAAATTTCCTAGATAAATCCGGAAAAGTTAAACTACAAAAAGTAAAAAATCAATTCTAAGGTAGAGAGAGATGACAGAGAAAGATTTTAAGTTTAAATTAAAAATATTATCAATTGATGGTGGTGGTATTCGAGGAATTGTCCCAGCCAAGATTCTTGCTGAGATCGAGAAGCGAACAGGGAAAAGGATTTGTACCTTATTTAATTTGATTGCTGGTACCTCAACGGGAGGAATCTTAGCGGCTGGCTTGGCGTTGCCAAAGCCGAACACTAAAGAGCCGAAATACACGGCAGCAGACCTAATTAACATTTATCGGGAGCGTGGAGGAGAAATATTTTATGAGCCATTTCTTGAGAAAGTAATGAAATTAGACGATATCAGTAGACCTAAATATTCTTCAGATGGTAGAGACAAGGTCTTAAAAGAATATTTTGGTAACACTCCTCTCGTAGATGCACTCACAGAAGTTTTCGTCACCAGCTACGATATTCAGCTAAGGACACCTGTTTTCTTTACCAGTCAAACCAACAAAGAAGAGAGAACTAATCGATATTACCGGAAGATTTCTAGCGGCTTCACCATGCACCAAGCCGCAATGGCGACTTCAGCAGCTCCAACTTATTTCAAACCACATAAGGTTGAGGCTTCCGTCAAACACGAGACCCAAGGAAGAGGTTTTTATGCCTTGGTTGATGGTGGAGTTTTTGCCAATAATCCAACATCCCTAGCTCTAATGGAAGCCATCATTGATTCTAAAAAACCCGGTAAAACCCCACTTGAACTCCAAGACATACTCGTAGTCTCCTTGGGCACTGGCTCACTGACCCGTAGATATGATTACGAGAAAGCTGCGAATTGGGGATTAGTGGGATGGGTACAACCCCTTCTTAACATCACGCTCGATGGTTCTAGTGAATCCGTGGCTGTTCAATTAGAACAACTGTTGCCGAAAGCTCAGGATAGACCACCTCAGTACTATCGCTTCCAAGCCTTGTTAGATGCAGGCAAAGGTCTGGATGATATGGATAAGGCAGAGCCAGAGAATATCAAAAATTTAGAAAAACTGGCAGAAGAGATCATTGCCAAGGAAGATCAGAATTTGAATGCACTCTGCAAATTGCTGGTGAACTGATAAGAGCCTATTCGACACGGTTAGAATCAGAGAGAAAGTAGAGAGTATGTCAATCAGACATACTCTTTTAAAGTATTTACTAATAAGGAAAATAAACCTATCCTAAACCATTTTAAATGACTGAAAATCGGCTCATTACTCTTTTAACTGACTTTGGCTTAAAGGATGTGTATGTGGGTGTCATGAAAGGCGTCATTGCTGGAATCAACCCGCATTTGACTGTTGTAGATTTGACCCATGAAATCCCACCGCAAAATATTGCAGGAGCCAGATTTAACCTGATGAATGCCTATTCCTACTTTCCAGTTGGGACAGTGCACATTGCGGTGGTCGATCCGGGGGTGGGGAGTCAACGCCGAGGAATTGCGCTCCAAATCGAGCAGAGTTTCTTGGTGGGGCCGGATAATGGATTGTTTAGTGGCGTTTTGCATCAATCGAGAGTCTTAGCCGCTGTTGAACTCACCAATCCCAACTACTGGCGGACACCGACACCTAGCACCACGTTTCACGGTCGAGATATCTTTGCACCCGTGGGTGCTCATCTGGCGAGTGGTGTCCCAATCGAACAACTGGGAGAAAGCTTTGACCCCAAAACACTCACGGCACTAGCGATTGGTGATCGCATCCCAACAAGTTCTGGTATCGTGGGTTGCATTCAATATATCGACCACTTCGGCAACCTCATCACCAATATTTCGGCGGCGGAGGTTCAGGAAAAAACCTGGGCTGTTCTCGTGGGTGATGCTTGTACACCCACACTGGGCGATCGCCGGATCGAGAGTAGCCAAACTTATAGCGATCGCCCGGTTGGAGAAGTTGTTACCCTGATAGGCAGTCACGGTTGGGTAGAAATTGCCGTTAATGGCGGCAGTGCTCAGCAAGCGTTAAACATGGATGTCGGTTCACCCGTGGAAGTAGTGGTGAGCCTAGAAATGAAAGGTTAAAGTTGAAGAAATAGCAAAATCGATGTTAAAACCGGGACAATATTCAGGTTTTGTCGATATAGCTACTCCAAAGGCGTTCCGTATTGAGGTGAAAGGATAAGTTATGGGGTTACAACAGGCGTTGGAACCAGAGGTTTATCAGGGTCAATTCGGGGAATTTACGATTAATCAGGGCGATCGCACGGGTGTTATCGTCTACCGTAGCAGTTTGCTCACAGCTGCGTTGAGTTTCGCTCTAGGGAGTGGACTGGTTTTAGCATGGGGTGACACTCTCACTGTTTGGACTGAGGTGATGGCCTGTTATGCCGTGTTTTGGTTAGCCTTAGGGGTGAGTTTGGTCACCATTCATATTTACCTAGTACCCTTGCACCGACTCTTACAAATTTTTTGGGCGATTGGTGGCATTGCCTCAATGGTGATAGCACTCTCGACGCGTGAACCCTTTGCCGTATTTGTTTACAACCATCCCATAGCCATTTTTGGCGTTGGTTTTACCTTTGCAGCCTTAACAGGAATCTATTTTAAGGAAGCATTTTGCTTCAACCGCTTTGAAACTAAGTTCCTCACACCCTTAGTGCCTATCCTTTTATTAGGCCATCTCGCGGGTGTCCTGCCCAGCACTTGGGAACAGAGTTTCTTAGCCATCTGGGCTGTTTTGTTTATGGTGTTTGCACTGCGTAAGCTGGTACAACCCATTGCCTCCGATATTGGGGATAAGTCGGTTTTTGCCTATCTCCAAGAAAAGCGTGCTGCTCATTCATAAATTCAGCAGGAGGACTTATGAGCTTGCGGGGGAAAGTAGCGATTGTTACGGGAGGTGGGCAGGGAATTGGCAAGGCGATCGCTAAACAATTTTTAGAAAAGGGACTCTCTGTCGTTATTGCTGACATTGATGAACAAGCCGGACGAGAAACCGAGGAAGAATACAAGCCGCTCGGCTCTATCCGGTTTATTTTTACTGATGTTGCTAATGAAGAATCCGTTAAGAATTTAATTCGAGAAACTGTAAATAGTTTTGCCAAAATAGACGTATTAGTTAATAATGCGGCACGGTCTAACCCTGAAAATCATCCAATAACGGAACTAAGTTTAGAAGATTGGCATCATATCCTGTCTATTAATTTGACTGGGGCATTTTTGTGTACTAAATATTCTGTTCCTTATTTGAGAAACAATCAAGGCACAATTATTAATATTGCCTCGACAAGAGCGTTAATGTCAGAAGCGAACACAGAAGCTTATTCAGCATCTAAAGGAGGAATTGTAGCTTTAACTCACGCCTTAGCAATTAGCTTAGGCCCAGACATCCGGGTGAATTGCATCAGTCCGGGCTGGATCGAAGTGAGGGAGTGGAAAAAACAAGCCATTAGACAGAAGCCGCAACTTACGGAACAAGAGCATCAACAGCATCCTGTTGGACGAGTTGGTAAACCAGAAGATATTGCTTCATTCGTGATTTATCTAACCTCTCCTGAAGCCAGTTTTATTACAGGAGAAAATTTTGTCATTGATGGTGGCCTGACAAAAAAAATGATTTATCTGTAAGGGGTTTGTGCTTGGGGGCGAACCGCTAATTTTTCTAATAAGTTTTCAGTTTAGGCTCGATTGTGCAGAGCGCGGATAGGCTTAAAGAGCCGCAAATCAAGAGCATTCTATCCTTCGATATCAATAGTGTTTGTTGTTAGTGACGCGCAGTAATTTTGCTAAGTATTTTTTCCACAGCCCAGGGTGAAGTCATCTACCTCTTCCGTATGGCTCAGCTTGCTCAGGCAACTATAAAACACATTTTTTAATCCCAAACTAAAACTCAAAAACTTTAAGCCTGAGTGTGTATCAATCTGTTGGCCTATAAACTGTCAACCTAGACATTTCCTGCCTCTTTATAAAAACATTACGCGTGTCTAATCCTGAATTTGAGGAGACACTCTCAGCGAACACTCCCGATCACAGATAGCGCTACTCCAAAACAAATTATTAGAAAATTATCATGGGGATCTTAATCATCACGAGTTATCTGATAGCCGGACTTTCTTCTGTGTTGCTGCCTCCTCCCCAGTTGTTCCCACTAGAAATGCCTCAACAAAATTTCCGGATCTCCGCCCATCCGGCTGGTTTTACGCCGAAAGACACTGGAGATTCGGGGCCATCACTAGGGACTTTAATTGAACGTGAATGTCGGAACGTTCCCAGTGGCATTGGTGTTCCAGCATTTCAGCCAGGAATCGAGAGAAAAGATGTTTTGCGAATGTTGGGTACCCCGACTAAAACATCACACGGATACTGGCCTAATACCCGTGCTGTCTCTTATGAATTAATCCCCGAACAAATCAGCTTAGGATTTTTGTTTGACAAAAAATCTGAACGGATTCGTCAAACGGAAGCCTCTTTTACATCTGAAGTAGATATTCAACTGATATCGATGACATTAAATGGAATGTTAGGCTGCAAGCTCAATCAAGAAATCCAGCAAGGATTACAACAAGTACAGCAGAGAGTGTCTCAACAGTACTCGTTTACCCTCAATTCTCTCAAGGGTGTGATTCAATGGCAAAAAGGCGATCGACTCTACATCGGAATTTGGGATTCTGGCTTACACTAAGCTGATGATTTGGAATGGAGATCGGAATGGCTAATGTGTAGGGAGAACGCCAACAGTCTAAAAAGAATTTTTCGGATAGGCTCTCAAGCCAACGGAATAAACTCTTAGCGATAGAGTCATTTCTGATAAAATTATTGATTCCTGAATGCTCTTAATTATGCGTTTAATCCAGCGGAGAGAAGTCTGGGTACCAACAAGCCAGGGATGGTTATTCATCCTTGGGTGTGTCATGGCTTTAATGCTGTTTATAGCTAATCATATCCATAGTTTCCTGGCTCCTAATTATCCCATTAAGGGTGATGTTTTAGTTGTAGAAGGTTGGATAGGAGACTATGCCCTAGAAAGCGCGATGCAGGAATTTAAACGAGGAGGATATCAAAAACTGATTACTACAGGAAACCCGTTAGAACAAGGATACCATTTGTCCGAATATAAGACGACTGCCGAACTTGCAGCCGCCACATTGATTGCACTAGGATTCGCTCCAGATCAATTAATTGCTGTTCCAGCACCTAAAGTGATGAGAGATCGTACCGCCGCCTCTGCCGTTGCCCTGCGTGAATGGATCAGCCAGTCAAATTTAAAGATAAAATCCATGAATCTTTATTCCAGTGATGTCCATGCCCGCAGGAGTTGGCTAATGTTCAAGCAAGCCCTTGCTCCCAAAATTCAAGTCGGCGTGATTAGCGTAGACTCAGATAGTTACAATCCAAAACAATGGTGGATATATAGTGCAGGAGTGCGGTCTATTATTTCTGAAGCCATTGCTTATCTCTATGCCCGTCTTGTGAGTTGGAACGCTTAAAAGAAGAGACAGGCTTGAGGCACACTTAAAAGGATGGCTGTAGCTGCTGGTGCATCAACAGGGGGAAATGAAGTGGAAGAACGTACCTACTGGCTAGGTTGGGCACAGGTTAAGGGTGTGGGGCCAGTGTTGCTCCGGCGTCTACAACAACATTTTGGTACACTGGCAGAGGCTTGGAACGCGAATGCTACCCAGTTGCAACAAGTAGAAGGTTTTGGGTATCAGTTGGCTGGGACGGTAGTGACGGCGCGATCGCAAATTAATCCGGAACAGCTCGTAGAACAGCATACCGCCAAAAATCCCCAGTTCTGGACACCGGCTGACACCGACTATCCCCGCTTACTGCTAGAGATTCCCACCCCACCCCCAGTTTTGTACTATCGAGGGCAGGTGCAATCCCAGGAAAATCATGGGATAAAGCCGATGGTAGGCATTGTTGGCACCCGCGAACCCACAGAGTACGGTAAACGCTGGACGCGGAAAATGAGTACCGCTCTGGCTCGGCATGGTTTTACCGTTGTTTCCGGCATGGCAGCAGGAATTGATACAGAAGCACATGGCGGCTGTTTGCAGGCGGGCGGACGGACATGGGCTGTTTTGGGAACCGGTGTTGATCTGATTTATCCCCCACGCAACCGCAATCTTTACGAACAAATTCAGCCGCAGGGATTAGTGTTAAGTGAATATCCCGCCGGAACTCAGCCCAATCGCGCTCACTTTCCCCAGCGCAATCGCATTATTGCAGGTTTGTGTCGCGCCATTCTGGTGATGGAAGCCCCCACTAAGTCTGGGGCACTGATTACGGCGTATCAAGCCAATGAGTTTTGTCGGGATGTTTATGTGTTGCCAGGGCGACTGGATGATGAGCAGTCCAAAGGGTGCTTGGGGCTATTGAGTCGAGGTGCCCATGTGATTTTAAATGAAGGTCATTTGTTGGAAATGTTGGGAGCCATCCCAGAACTTGACTCTGTAACGCAGTTACCTCTGTTTGCCCAAGAGCCACCTCAACCTGTCCCTCAGTTGGAGCCAGAATTGGCTAAGGTGTTGCAAACGTTAACACCTGAACCGACTCCTTTTGATTCAATTGTGCAGCAAGCCGGTTTGGCAGCGGGTTCTGTTTCTAGCGCCCTGTTGCAGTTAGAACTCATGGGACTGGCGTCTCAGTTGCCAGGGATGCGCTATCGACGGAGTTGAAACGATAGCGGTTCTCGGTTGTATAGCTGACATCTTGCACCCCCCCAGCCTGCCTTGTTAAGGGGGGAGCTATCAGAGAATATGTATCAAACTCAAATCCAGTTGGTATCAGGAGATTTAGATCTCAACGCCCCAGCCGCCGCAACCACCGCCACAGTTTCAAGGCGAACTCTTCCAACCAAAGCATAGAGCGGTCTAACCACCCTAACAGTCGTTCTAAGGGGTGCTTGACGTATCCGGTGGGAGTTGCTTTCGTTTCAATCCAATCGGGTGAGGGTTCAATCCCAGTATCTTGAGCAGGGGTCGAAGGATTTGCGATCGCTGTACTCTCTGTCTGACGCGACGATACACCACTGGGACGGCGGGAAGCCACGTCAACAGAAGAGGGCGTTTTAGGTTGTTTGGTCGGAGTACTGCCTTTGCCTTCTGTCGGAATTGCCAAAGGTGATGTCTTTTGAGCGGCTGTCAGTTTGCCAGCCTGGGGAACCGAGGGATCTGGTTCGACAGTCGGCCTTTTCCTACCCGGTGCAGAACGCTTGCTGAGAGCTGAATTAGGATTCACAAAGCGCTTGAGGTTATCCCAAACAGAATTTCTGGGTTGGATGGGCATCTTACTATTGAACCCTTCAGGCAGTTGATTTGGGGATTTTGGATTTGGGTTTTGGGACTGTATCCCTTGACGAATAGCCTTAGATTGTGCTGTAGATTCAGGGGATTCTGGTTGACCAAATAGATCGCCCCAGGATAACCAAGGATCGGATTCCTCCGTATCAAAGAACTCGGAATTTTCACGACGCTGCGCTGGAGACAAGGAGGGAGAATTACGCCCCGAAAGTGGTGTTCTCCCCGGAGAATCTGTCCCCGATAAATCAGAGCCACGTCTGCCAAAAAAGTACTTGATCGCCGCGTGAATTAAGGTTTGAATTTGAAATGATTCATGTTGAGATGTCTCGGAAACCGAGGTTTGATCTTCAGGAGTGATGGATTGTGGTTGTTCCTGTTTGCTGAGTTTTTGAGAGCGATCGCGAAGCGTGAGGATACCCTCAGAAACGTTAGCCAAAGAAGAATTCCAGCGATCTTGTAAGGAATCTCGGAGTTGGACTAAATTTTCCGTTCCGGGTACAAGCTGGTGAGATTCCAGTTCAGCGATCGTGCGATCTAGGGAAGCTAAGGCTTTTGGGGGTACTCGCTGATTTGCGATCGCTGGGTTATTCAACCCTCTTAGTTGACGCCTGGGTTTTCGCGCTGGGCGAGTGGGTAAAATTTGACCGGAATCGAGAGCCTCTTCTCCAATTAAGGTAGATTCTTGGAAAAGATTGGCGGCGATCGCCACTGGACTGGTTTGCACCCATGCCATCACCTTCCAAAACAGCCTCACCGGCAGCAAAACACGAGGCTGATCCAAGCTGGAAAGCCGAGGTGCTGCATTTTTGAGCTTAGATGCTTGGACTAAACGCCGTTGACGCCATAAGTTCGCCACTTCCCAGCTCATCTTAGAGGCAAGTTTCTGCTGCTGCTGGGGCGTCAAAATATCCAGAATTTGATTTTCGATGGTAACGAGTACCAAGGAACGTGTTTCCAACAGACTCGCTACCCCCTGAATCTCATGACGGACTTCATTGGTTCGCGTTTGGGCAATCGTCCGCTCACTCCCAGTCTGCGGCGGCGCAAACTCCAACCGAGAGGGAGTCGTTAGTTGTCCGTTATCAGCCGTTTGCCCATCTAACGCCTGACCATTGTCCTCTACCCACAAATCTGGTTGTAACACCACTGAGCCAGATATTTCGGGAAGGGGCAAGGTCGTGACTTCACGGAGGACTCGTTGAATAGGGGTATCCGCTTGGGGTGCTGTCTCCTCGTGTTCTGGTTCTTTATGGGTCAATTCCTTTAATTTAGGCCATCCCGCTTCTGCCTCCGACGAGAGTTGACGACCTGCTGATAGACTGACTTGTGTCAGCAGGTAGGCCGGATAAAGCAGAATTTGCACTCCCCAGGTTGCTGCGACTTTAATCTGGCGTACCGCGCGATCGACTCGACCGCTCAAGCGAACGGATTGTCTGTTAAGAAAATTGAAAAATCGACTTTGGTAGCGACCAGGGGAATCGGAGGGCATGGTGGTTAGTTACTGAGTCTGCGAATAGCTGGCAAACTGGAGAGCCATTAACGTTAGAGCGCAAAAATCGGCAGTGGAAAATTATACTCAGTTGCAGCCTAACGTAAAATTTAACAAACCACAGAGGCACTCCAGCACGCTGAGGTAAGAGAAAGAGAGAGTGATACCTTTGAATGCAACTTGGTATCAACAATAGTAAGTGCCCTGATTTTATCGAAAAAGATGACTGACCCTGCGACCTCGTCAGAGCGAGGGCACAAAATTAATCAAGCCATTCTCCGGTTAAGTGCGCTAACTCAAGTGAATGTTCAGCCTCACTGGCGCTGCTGCCCTCAAGACCTTCCAGTAGCAATGGCTACTCATCCAGAACAGTGGAACGACTGGTCAACCGCTGAACTTAACCCCAAAGAATATATCGTCTGGTCAGCAGGACGGCAGGTGATGTGGTTGGGTCAACTCTTTGTCATTCCCCAAACTTTGCAGGGGTATCCTTTAGCGGGATTAGCCTTGCGACTCGCGTTGACTTGGTGGGCAGAAGATGCACAAATTTTCGTCAATGGTCAGTTAGTGCAAGAAGGAGATTTGTTTGATTCCTCTGCCAGAGTACTGCTGAGTGAGGCAGTGGTGCCAGGGGAAAAGATTTCGGTTGCCTTGCGACTGGTTAGTCCGGGGCATGATATTGGGGCATTAATGCGATCGCAGTGCGTATACGAAGTAAACTCGTACTGCGTGTACGAATCAACTAATTTTATAGACCCCGGTTTTGTGGCTGATGAATTAACTGTATTACAGAACTATTTAGAGGCTTTTGAGCCAGAGAAAATAGATAGACTTACCGCCGCTTTGGCTGAGATTAATTGGGGGGTAGTATCGCAGAAGGAAGAATTTGAGCGATCGCTCTCCACATTACGCCAAAATCTTCAATCCCAAATCCCAAATCCCAAATCTAAAATCCATTTATTGGGTCATGCTCACCTGGATTTGGCTTGGTTGTGGCCTGTCAGTGAAACTTGGGAAGTGGCGCAACGAACCTTTGAATCCGTATTAAAGCTACAACAAGAATTTCCTGACTTAACATTCTGCCACTCCACACCCGCCCTGTATGCCTGGATTGAACAGCATCGCCCTGATTTATTTGCCGCCATTAAACAACAAATCGCCGCAGGTCGTTGGGAAGTTGTGGGTGGGATGTGGGTCGAGCCAGAATTAAACTTAATTAACGGTGAATCGATTGTCCGACAAATCCTCTACGCCCAGCGTTACGTTCAGGAAAAATTCGGTCAATTAACAACCATTGCCTGGGTACCCGATAGCTTTGGGTTCTGTTGGCAGTTGCCGCAGATTCTGAAACAGGGAGGAATTGAATACTTTGTGACCCAAAAGCTGCATTGGAACGATACCACTAAGTTTCCCTACGGTGTATTCTGGTGGCGATCGCCGGATGGTAGCGAAATCTTCAGCCTCATGTCTCCCCCCAATACCACAGGCGTCATGGATACCAATCCCCTGACAATGGCATCCTACGCAATTAATTGGGAAACTCAGACTCATCTCAAAGACGCCTTCTGGCTACCTGGTGTGGGCGATCATGGGGGTGGCCCGACCCGTGATATGTTACAGGTCGCAAAGCGCTCTCTTGCATCTCCCTTCTTCCCCCGTCTGGAATTTACGACTGCTCACGCCTATTTGCAGCATATCAAGGCTCCGCTAGAAACAGAGCAAAACAACCGAACTTTAGGGGCGAGTTTCGCAGACGAATCTGTAGGAGAACCAACAACCTCTCCACAAAACCCGCCTGCTTCAGCCGTCCCAGAGAGGCCAGCCCCCATTCCGGTTTGGGATGATGAACTCTATCTAGAATTCCATCGCGGTTGCTACACCACCCACGCCGACCAAAAGCGCTGGAATCGTCGTTGTGAGGGGTTATTGTACCAAGCCGAACTCTTCGCTTCTCTGGCAACCCTCAGTAGTGGCACTGACTATCCCCACAATGAATTAGAAGACGCCTGGAAAAAGGTGTTATTTAACCAATTCCACGACATTTTGCCAGGGACATCGATTCCGGAAGTGTTTGTGGAGGCAAACACGGCTTGGCAAGAAGTGGAGCAAATGGGTTCAAAAATAGTGGAACAGTCGTTAAGAGCGATCGCATCCCAAATCGCCTTACCCCCACCCCCACAACCCAATGCCCAACCCATTATCGTCTTCAACCCTCTCAACTGGCAGCGTTCCGAACTAATTGCCCTTTCTCTGGAAGGGATTGGAGACTGGGGACAGCAGCAAGTTAGCCGTCAAAAGTCCAATTCCCCATCTTCTTCGCCGTCAACAGAAGCATCATGGGAAATATACGATTTTTCAGGACAAAGGCTTCCCTCCCAGCTAACGGAAGAATCAACACTGTTGTTTCTGGCAAGAGATATTCCTTCCATCGGGTATCGTGTGTTTTGGCTTTGCCCACTCGCAACTGGCAATTCCCAATTCCCAATCCCCAAATTTCCAGACGATTTTGTTTTAGAGAACGAATGGCTGAGGGTTGTGGTTGACCCCGATACGGGCGACTTAAGCAGCGTCTTCGACAAAAGCCACCAGCGAGAAGTCCTCAGTGGTGCAGGAAATCAGTTGCAAGCTTTCCAAGATAGCGGTCAATATTGGGACGCTTGGAACATTGACCCCAACTATGCTCAGCACCCCTTACCCCCAACCGAACTGAAATCAATTCAATGGATGGAACGAGGAGAGTTGCGATCGCGTTTGCGGGTTGTGCGCCAACTCGGACAATCCCAGTTTTGTCAGGATTATATCCTTGATACTGAATTACCCCTGCTTAAAATTGCGACAACTGTAGACTGGCAGGAACGCCATGTCTTAGTCAAAGCCGCTTTCCCCTTGAACTTGGAAGCGAACTATGGCACTTATGAAATTCCCTGTGGTGCTATCGAACGTCCCACTCGTCCCCAAACTCCCGCAGAGGAAGCAAAATGGGAAGTTTCGGCTTTGCATTGGGCAGACCTTGGGGATACAGCATACGGCGTTAGTTTACTGAATGATTGTAAATACGGCTACGATGCCCAAGCTGGTCAATTACGCCTGACGTTACTCCGAAGTCCCTGCTGGCCTGACTCTGAAGCCGACCGAGGCATCCATCAATTCACTTATGCGCTCTACCCTCACAGTAGCAGTTGGCAGTCAGCGGGTACGGTTCAACGAGGTTATGAGCTCAATATGCCGCTGATAGTCCTCAATAACTCTCCTGTAGGGATATGTAGCCATAGACCTCTACAACCGATGGGTCGATTGTTAGATTTGCAATCTCCCAATCTGGTCTTGATGGCTTTTAAGCAATCAGAACACACCTCTAATCAATGGATTGTGCGGTGTTATGAAGGTGAAGGCAAATCAGCCGAGTTATCGTTCACAAGTGATTTAGATTTAGCGATCGCACACCCTGTGGATTTATTAGAACGACCCATTCAGACTTGTGAACCGTTGTCAAGTGGGCAAACTTTTAAAATATCTGCCTGGAAAATTGCCACGTTTTCCGTGATGCCTACCTCAAATCACCACGTCGGGTGAGACAACTCTCAGACAACAATAGATTTCCCGATTCCCGTGATTATCCTAAAACCTGAAACGGCTTGAGCCATCGCTCAAGCCGATGGAGTCCTTCCCTGAACTCTGAATGTTTTCAACCATGACGCTGCTTCCCTACAACAGCTTAGGAAGGTATCAGTCTTCGTGATCTTCAAACGGATCGTTCAATTGGGCAGAAGGGGGTCCAAAAGCAGTGTAGATTGAGAAGACAGTAACAGCGAGAACAAACACGCCGATTGAAATGCTAAGAACTATTGCGGGCTCCATAGATTAGATAAATTATGAGAGTTATACCTTTATAATATTACGGAACATTACAAAAAATCTATTGAGATCGATCATAGGTGACACATGGCACAACGGACGCGGTTAGGAGATGTTCTCAAGCCCCTGAACTCGGAGTATGGTAAAGTGGCTCCAGGATGGGGAACGACGCCATTGATGGCAGTCTTCATGCTGTTATTTTTCGTTTTTTTACTGATTATTTTGCAGCTCTACAACTCTTCCCTGTTGCTTGAGGGCATTAATGTCGATTGGAGAAGCTTAGGCCAGTAGTCGGCTGCTCTAACAGTTCAATCAATCCTTCACTTCCCGGCTAGTCCGGGTTTTTTTAGTGACTGAGGGTCGAGGGGCTAGTGCTGGCTGGTAAAAGTTTGTAAGCCCTCTGGGGGAGTGGAGCCGGAGCCTAAGTGAGGATGGGATAGATAGGTGCTGGTCAGTTATTTTACCTAGGTACACTAAGCAAGGAAGAGTGGAGAAATTAAGCCTCCCTCTAATCCACTCTCTGGATCAAGCGCCGAGCCAACGATGGCTAACAGCGAGATTGTGAAATCTTTATATGCTTTGCTGGCTCTAGGCATTAGAGTCTATTTTGTAGGTATAGACGAACTCCACTGAAAGCCTCTCAAGCATGACAAGCATGAGAGCCGTGGCTGGTACCAAAGGCTGAAGACTGGAATTTAAAGAATTGTATTGTTAAGGAGCTCATTACATGAACGTTTTTGGTATTGGTCTGCCGGAAATGGCGCTGATTCTGGTCATCGCCCTCTTGGTATTTGGCCCCAAGAAGTTACCAGAAATAGGTCGCAGTCTAGGTAAGGCCATTCGGGGCTTTCAAGATGCATCTAGGGAATTTGAATCTGAATTTAAGCGTGAGGCTGAACAAATTGAGCAAGCCGCGAGGATACCAACACTTCCTGAGTCTGGGGAAGTCGCGGTGAAGGAAGCTGCCACAGCGGAGTCTAACAATCAAACGACTACTTCCTCTCAGCAAAATTAGGACATCCAAGGCTTGCTTGCTTGTCGCCCGCAGACGCGGGCATGAATCGTTGTGGCAGTTGGTGTAAGAGTTTCGTCAATCTGTGGTACTAGCAAATTCTGCTTTTTTGAAGCCTTCATTGGCTTGCCAACTGCACAGGTAAATGCAATAGTCGGGGCACCCTGTTCAACCCGCTTTTGCCAGACACACCGACTCGAAAAATGGTCAAACACCCTGTCGTTGGTTGTTGAAAGTCACCTGTAATTTGACGCCAAACCTCATAGAGTTTGAGGAGTCCATGTTAAGATTCAGGCTTGCCATTTTTGTGGCTGTTAGGAGCCTCAAACTTGTAACCCACACCTCGGACAGTTTGAATTAATGACGGTTGACTAGAATCAATTTCAATCTTTTTGCGAATTTGACCAATATGAACGTCAACCACCCGCTGATCTCCGACATAATCGTACTCCCACACTTCCTGGATGAGTTCGGAGCGGCGCAGTACCCGACCCGGATGACAGGCGAGAAAATGCAGGAGGTCAAATTCTAAGGCGGTCAAAGGCACAGGTTGTTCGTTGATAGTTACCTCCCGACGCCCTGGATCGATAACCAACTTATCGAAGACGAGACGCTGTTGTTCGGTCGGAGTCACTTCGCGCTTGCGTTTCAAAATCGCCCCGACGCGGTTTTCTAGCTCCTGCAAATCAAAAGGCTTCGTGAGGTAGTCATCAGCACCTCGTTTAAACCCTTGGTCTTTATCGGCGGCATCTCCCCGACTGGTGAGCATGAGCACAAAAACATCGGTACGGCTCTGCATTTCCTGACACAGGTTGTAACCAATGGCATCAGGCAAATTCACGTCCAGAATTACCAGGTCTGGGTTAAATTGCTCAAACAGGGTGAGAGCCGTCTTCCCGTCTTGAGCAGATTGCATTTGGTAGTTCTTCTTGCTTAAAAAGCGAAGAATTAAATTTCGGATGGCCGGGTCGTCATCCACGACAAGAATTTTGGCAGAGGCCATGGTCATAGCTTTTCACGGAGAACTGGATTGTTGGGATCAACACGCAGGATGTTTTACACCATTGGTGTAATCAGCATTCTAGTCAATTATCCGTCGTAGAATTAGGGGATGCCAATAGTTTGGACATCCCGCTTAGGTCAGAGAATCAAGAAATTTCTCAAGTGCCTAACTACTTTTAGCACTTGCGGAAGTGTTTCTCAAATCTTGAACGTCTTGGTTCAAGGAAGCGCTTGTCTTCAAAGATCAGGCTAAACTAGCTTCCAGGGGAGTTGGCCTAACACTCAATCATATTTAACCTGTTACCCTGTCAGTAGTAACAGCATCACTGAGCGTGTGCGATGCCTAACATCTAAACTACTAGTGTAAAGTTGCTTTCATACGAGTGAATAGAAGGGATGTCTCGGAGGTTTTGAATGAGCGATCAAAATCCCTACGAAAAGCTTGGGGTCACGGAAGATGCTTCGTTTGATGAAATTCAAGATGCTAAAATTCGCCTGATGCAGCAGCATCGTGGCGATCAAAAGCTGTTAGAGTCGGTTGAGGCTGCCTACGATGCGGTTATTATGGATCGCCTGAGAATGCGTCAAGAGGGCAAAATCAAGGTTCCAGAGCGCATTCGCTTTGCCGAGAAATTGTCTCAAGCTCCGCCGAGTTTTTCCCAATCTCCAGTGAATAACTCTCCGGCTTGGCTGCAACGACTGGTGGATACTCCAGCTCCTGGAGACTTGATCTGGCCGGCTGTCTCATTCCTGCTGCTTGGGGGTGTGACTATTTTTTATCGTGCTCAGGATATGTCCTCAATGCTCTCGCTAGTTTTGGCGCTGGGCGTGGGATGTAGTATTTACTTCCTGAATCGTAAAGAAGGACAATTTGGGCGTGCTGTGTTACTTACCCTAGTCGGTCTGCTGGTCGGGGTGGGTTTGGGGAGTTTGTTGGGGGGTTCTCTAGCTCCACAACTCAGCTCCATTGGCATCTCACCCGATCAATTGGCTACACTGGTGACATTTTTGGTTCTCTGGCTCATTAGTAGCTTCTTACGTTGAAAAAAGTCTCCCAGTCACAACCCTCCCTGACTTCAGGGCCAGGCGTAGATTTTGGCTGCAACGTATTATCCGACCTGAGGTAGTGACCAATGTAGCACTAATGGGCACAGGTAAACACAGCTCATTGGAATTGTGAATCGCGATTTCCAGGGGAAACGTCTGAACATTCAACGTCTTCCAGGTTTCCCCAACGGCGTCGCTGACGCAAACCCCTGCGTGAGATATCAAAAAAATAAGTGACTTTCCGGCTGAATATTAATTTCCATCGGTACGGCTTGGGGGTCAGCCTTGAGGGCAAACAGAATGGCGTTAGCGGCAGTTTCCGTCGTCAGCATTTTTGAGCGGTCTACCTTCAAATTAGCGTTGTCCCAGAAGGAAGAGTCAACACCACCAAAGTAGAATAGGGTGAACTTAATACCGTAGCGCTTCAGTTCCTCCGCCATGCATTTACTGAAACCCACGACCCCAAATTTGGATGCACAGTAAGCTGATGCCATCACCATGGAGTGCTTACCCAAGATTCCGACGATGTTGCAGATGTGACCGACTCTTTTTTCCTTCATCACCTCAGCCGCCGCTTGAGAGGTGTAGAAGCTGCCTTTCAGATTCAGGTCGAGCATGGCGTCTAAATCAGCAGGTTCAATTTTGTTGTACTGCTTCATGACGGCAGCTCCCGCCGCATTTACTAAGACGTCAATTTTACCGAACTGCGCGATCGCCTTGGATATCAGCGTCTCAACCTGAGCAGGCTTTGTAATATCGGTAGGGACACTCAAGATTGACTCTTTGTTGCTAATCGGCACTTCAGACACCAGTGCCGCTAAACGAGAGCTATCTCTTGCTGCTAGTACCAGACTTGCCCCTTCTCGTGCCAGTTTGTGCGTTAACGCGGAGCCAATACCGCCAGTGGCACCTACAACAACAACGACTTTATCCTGCATTATTATTTACATTTCTTTACATCTTTCCCCATGATACTGATTTAGAGCTGGGAAGTAGGCATCCTCTGCGTTGCAGAGACAATACACCTTTTCTAGTTTTTGTCAAGATGTACATTCTCAAACCAAAGCGCTCGGCGACGATGTCGCGGCGGCGAGATTGGGTAGCCTCTGTAAAAATATTGGGAGTGAACGTAGCATAAGAGCAACGACGCGACTAAAGCCTCGCTTCACTAATGTCCAATCGGCGGTTTGCCAAGCATGGTGCGAAGCAGCAAACGTCTCTACTCTTGTTGTGTGGGTTACTAAAAAAGGGGCTATAGAATCCGGATTTGGTATCACTGGTCAAGAGGTCACTGCTCGTTGATTCCTTAATCGGGTAGTTTTTTTAACATTTGTGCATCCAATTTGCTAGTTTGTACGTCTTGATCTGGGTGATAGGGGAGAACCCACACTTCTCTAACCCATATACCTCTTCTATTTCTGATGCTGATTTCTGAACCCAGCTAAGATGAGTTCAGCTGAGTCTCGCCTAGTCAGAACACCTAAGTACGTCCATGACGCCTGACTTCCTGAAGAACTTGCCGATTCCCGCACGAATGCTATTCCGACCCATGCTGATGATTTCCTTAGTGCTACACGGTGTAGTACTAATGCTGCCGATCTCGTCCGACCTAAGGGTAGAACAGCCTAAAACTTCTAAACAGTATAAACAAGTCAAGCTCGCGCAGTTACCAACAACTCGACCTTCTCCCATTTCCTCTCCTCAATCTTCAGCAAAACCGAATCCTCAACCTAGCCAGTCAACTCCTACCAAGCTGCCAACTCGTCCACAATCCTCATGGGAACTAAATCCTCAGCCTAGCCCTCAGCGAAGCCAGTCCTCTCCTCTCGATTCGCCAACTCGTCCAAAACCGATAACGATTCGCCGACAGTCGGCTGAATCTTCCGTGCCTATACGAAAGTCAAGCTCTCAATCAGAGCAACAGCCTAAAAACGAGGAAGAGCAGCAGCCATCTCCACAACAGCCAACGCCATCGCCATCTCCACAACAACCAACGCCATCGCCATCTCCGCAACAGCCAACGCCATCGCCGTCTCTACAACAACCAACGCCATCGCCGTCTCCACAACAGCCAACGCCATCGCCGTCTCCACAACAGCCAACGCCATCGCCGTCTCCACAACAACCAACGCCATCGCCGTCAACCGATAACCCAAACCCCTCCAACGAGGAAGGCAGTTATACTGCCTTATTAAATCAAAATCAAAATCAATTATTTTTTAAGGCTGCCATCGAGCAAGTTAAATATAAATTGAGTGAAGATAAATTAAAAGAGTTTAAAGCCGAGCTAGACATCAATAAGCTTAGCAAAGCCGACAAATTTAAAGACGCTACGGGTAAACCAGATACCAGATTCGATTTTCGTCAAAAAGCCATATCGCCATTATCAACTCAGGACATCGTTTCGGCCTTAGAAGAACAATTGAAAACTCAAAATTTTAGTTTTGATAAAATAGGCACTTATGGCGATGGGCCTATTTATGAAGTCAAGAAGGGAGGGTTCAAACGTTATCTAATCCTGGCACCTGGAAAAGATGAGACAGGTGATATAACAGCGATAATCGTTTCGCAGGATTATCCAGGCTAGAGTTCAATAAATTTTGAACGCTCGTTTCTTCTCAACTGTCAATTGCTAGAGAAACGCGATCGCCCCCAATATCCCGCAGTCTACCCAGAAGCTGAATCACCTTTTCGTAAGGCAGTTTGCGGTCTGCATTTAAAATAACGGCTCCATTCGGATTGTTCTGCAAATAAGCTTGCATGGGTTGAACTAATTGAGTTTCAGTAATCGGTTGATTACCTAAATAAAGTTGTCCCTGAGGATTAAGACTCACAACCAAGGGATCGGGGGTTTTCTGTGCGCTTGCTCCGTTACCCGCACTGGGAAGGGTAATATTGACAGCATTTTGCTGACTCGTTAACGTCATGGAGACAATGATGAAGAATGTCAAAATTGTCATAATGACATCCATCATCGGCACTAGATTAACTTCAGGCATTTGTGAGCTTTTTTGCTGGGATTTGAATCGCATTATCAAGTCTTCTAGATTTTTGGTTTTGGATGAACTTAAAAGAATTAGTTCCCCGCCGAATGCCGCTCACTGATTGATTGAGATTTCTCAGAAACAGAGGGTTCGTACCAAACTTCTCGATAGATTAATTCAAGTTCGCTGCCAATTTCAGAAAAATAATCTACCTGCTGAGACTGTAAGCTTATAAAAATCCGGAAAAACGCCAGAGCGATAATGGCGACAATCATACCACCTGCGGTGGTAATAAGAGCCTCACCGATACCAGCCGCTGCCTTAGTGGCACTTTCACTACCACCACCTCCACCAATATTGAGGTTGTTGAAGGTGATGATTAGACCGGTTACGGTACCCAAAAGACCAAGTAAGGGAGCAATCCCCACGACACTTTCTAGCATTTTGTCACCCTTTCGCATTTTGACAAACTCTTTATCTCCTGCGGCTTCTAATGCTAGACGAAAGGTTTCGGGAGTAGGTTGCCTGAGCTTCAAGGGGGCTAATAAATAGCGCCCGATGGGTAGGGATTGAGCTTGACGTGCGATTTTTGCGGCTTTGTCCAAATCTACACGAGCTGCCTCTAGTACATCGTGGGCAATTTTATGCTCTTGTCTCAATAACTGGAACCAAAACAATCCTCGCTCCAACGCGCACGAAATCGTAGCGACAGATAGTATAACAATCGGCACCATAACTGGGCCACCTTTGATAATGATATCTAATATTCGGCTCATTGATGCGATCGCCAATAGGCGGAGTCAGGGCAATTCTTTGTTGTTAGCATATCCGGCATCTGTAGGGCAACGGGTTGAGTGACACTAAGGGGGAAGCACAGTAACGGTTAAGGCAGTTAAGGAGGTGCGATCGCTAATTCATAGACAGAGTCAGCCATTCTACGGGTTGTTGCCTATCAGATATTAGATAAATTGATTTTTGGAAAAGATTACTTGGAAAGCGTTACCTGAGCTTTAGTCCCACTATTCCCAACTTTGAAGGTTTTACAGGACTGTAAGAATTTAGTGAAATTTCCTCCAAGCTTTAGCTTTTTTATAACTGAATTAGCCGATTCGCCGCAGACTATCTTTAGTGCTGCACTTAGCTGTGGCACCTCGACTTGATCTATGGAATAATTGGCTTGAATTGAAGTAATAAGTTCAACTAATGTTTGCTCAAATTCCTCTTTAGAATTAATACTTTTTATGGATGTCTTCGCGCTAGGCTTCACAGAAGTATTCGCTTCTACATCTACTTGAGTGGGGGGAGTTAATTTAGTTTTCTGTTCAGCGACGGAAAGAACTGAGTCTTGCTTTTGAGGTTCCACCAGCGGACTATTGGCACGATTCTCCTTGAGAGTGAGAAGACGTCGTTCTTGGAAAAGGGCAGTAATAGTTGATAATCGCGCTATTCGCTCAGTTAAGGATTCGTGTTCGGCCTGAAACAGCTCAGTGATTTTATCAACAAACTCTTCAAAAGAAGGAATTTCCGTTCCTATTGTTAAAGAATATTCCCGGCTTTCGCCCGTATTTCGATTTTCAACACTCAGAAGGTTGTCTTGTCTACGCACCCGATAGACGGTCATACCTTGAGTTTGTAATGAATTACACAGATGAGTCAATAACCAATCACAAGAGCAGACAAAAACTTCTTTAGTCTCTGGGTAATGACGGCTAATCGAAACTCCCATCGTAATCATTTGGGCATCAGCACTATTTTGACCGATTGGAACGTGGATTAGCTGATAACCCCGCTCATAAAGCTCTGCATCTAGCTTCCCAAGAGTATGACTTCTCCAGTTAGCAAAGGCAATCTTGACTTGCAGTGGATAATGACTAACATTGGCTAAGAATTTTTCAGCATTGATATCGAGTTTCAAGTTTTCTGCATCTAGCAGCAAAATCGCTATTCCTGTAGGAGATGGAGGGGAAGCTCTCACCTGCTCTATTAGTTGCGATGACGACACTGCTAAAGGATTCAGTATTGATGGGACTGAAATTAACTCGGAGTTAAAGTGTCCGTTACTAGTTGCCTCTATTTGATCACTCTGAAAACTGGGTAACTGAGACGAAGATAACGATTCAAAAAATTGCCGACCACATGCTTTGCACAAATACCGTTGCTTACCACTTGAACGACCGTTTTTACGCAGTTGCTCAGATTCACATCTAGGACATTTCATATTATTTCTAATATTTTCCTTCAACAATTCAGGCTGTTGCTGCTGGATTTCCAGGATAGCTTGATAGACACAAAGACTAATTTGGTGAATCACAGCAGAATCATGGGCTGGTGTCACGCTGGCGTTATCTAGCATGGGTGTCCCCAGTAAGTGATGGTGAGGCGACTAGCCCCCAAAGTTTCCAGGAGGCGATCTTACTGTTTCAGATTCCCATCATAATAGAAATGGCTTCATATTTCTTAATTCATCACTATGGCGAGAGACCTGCGGGGATTCATCAAACAGTTGGAAGAACGGGGGCAATTGCGCCGAATTAAGGCTTTAGTTGACCCAGACTTGGAAATTGCGGAGATTTCCAACCGAATGCTGGCTGCCGGCGGCCCTGCCTTACTGTTTGAGAACGTGAAAGGGTCATCCTTTCCAGTGGCGGTGAACCTGATGGGTACCGAGGAACGGGTGTGTTGGGCGATGAACATGGAACATCCCCAGGAGTTGGAAACGTTGGGGAAGAAGCTGGGAATGCTGCAACAGCCGAAGCCGCCGAAGAAGATTTCCCAGGCTGTGGAGTTTGGCAAGGTTTTGTTTGATGTGGTGAAAGCCAAGCCAGGGCGAGACTTTTTCCCGGCTTGTCAGCAGGTGGTGATTGAAGGAGATGCCCTGGATTTAACCCAAATACCGCTGATTCGGCCTTATCCAGATGATGCTGGCAAAATTATCACCCTGGGATTGGTGATTACTAAAGATTGTGAAACGGGTACGCCCAATGTGGGGGTTTATCGGCTACAGCTACAATCCCGGAACACGATGACGGTTCACTGGCTATCGGTGCGGGGGGGGGCGAGGCACTTACGCAAGGCGGCGGAACAGGGGAAAAAGTTGGAAATTGCGATCGCCCTGGGTGTCGATCCGTTAATCATCATGGCAGCCGCGACTCCTATTCCGGTTGAACTTTCCGAATGGCTTTTTGCCGGACTTTATGGCGGTTCGGGTGTAAAGCTAGCCAAGTGCAAGACAGTGGATTTAGAAGTGCCAGCCGATTCCGAATTTGTCTTAGAAGGGACGATTACACCAGGGGAAGTGTTACCCGATGGCCCTTTTGGGGATCATATGGGTTATTACGGCGGCGTGGAAGATTCGCCCTTGATTCGCTTCCAGTGCATGACGCACCGCAATGATCCCATCTATATGACGACGTTTAGTGGGCGTCCACCCAAAGAAGAGGCGATGATGGCGATCGCACTGAACCGCATTTATACCCCCATTCTGCGGCAACAAGTTACGGAAATCGTGGACTTTTTCCTACCCATGGAAGCCCTCAGCTACAAAGCCGCCATTATTTCCATTGATAAAGCCTACCCCGGTCAAGCGCGACGGGCGGCCTTGGCCTTCTGGAGCGCATTGCCACAATTTACTTATACCAAGTTTGTAATTGTTGTGGATAAAAGCATTAATATTCGCGATCCGCGCCAGGTGGTGTGGGCGATTAGTTCCAAAGTTGATCCGGTGCGAGATGTGTTTATTTTGCCAAATACGCCTTTTGATAGTTTGGACTTTGCCAGCGAGAAGATAGGGTTGGGAGGACGTATGGGAATTGATGCGACAACCAAAATACCTCCAGAAACCGATCATGAATGGGGTGCACCCTTGGAATCCGATCCAGATGTGTCTGCGATGGTGGACAGGCGATGGATAGAGTATGGCTTAGCCGATTTACAGTTAGGGGAAGTTAATCCCAATTTGTTTGGCTACGATATCCGTTAATAGTTTTGGAAGGGGCGAAGCTAGCAGCCTTACAGCCCTTTCGAGGAGTGGCAATATTTTCTGTTTATAACAGAATAGAGCAAACTGAATGCATTTTCTGGAATGGTAACGATTGAGAGGTTGTATGGAGACTAAGAGACGGCAAGGGTTTCGATGGGCTTTACAGCAGAAAGGTTCAGTCGTTCCAGTCGTTTTTAAGCGGGTACTTCTGTGTGGATTGTTTGGCTTTTTTATTTCGAGCGTACACAATCTCCGCAATTTAGGATTTTCTGTAGCCATCCCCCTTTGGGCAGGCATAATTCCTACAATTGTGATCGCTTTATTGTTAGTTATCCGAACCCAAACGGCTTATGAAAGATTTTCGGAAGGTCGTAAAAGCTGGGGGAACTTAACCAATACGGTACGGAATCAAGCGCGTCAGGTTTGGGTCGCGGTTAGAGAAATTGAGCCAACCGATCGCCCCAAAAAACTGGAAACCATCCGCTTATTAGTCGCCTTTGTGGTTGCCACTAAGTTACATCTTAGGGGCGAACCTGTAAACAGCGAGTTAGAATACTTGCTTTCCGCGGAGCGCTCTTTAGAGTTAAAAAACCTCACGAATCCACCGCTGCAAATTTCATTTTGGATTGGCAATTATTTTCAGGAGCAGTACTCTCGAAAAAGCATCAATAGTACTCAACTGGTAGCCCTGGATAAGTTGTTGGATCGGATGGTGAATAATTTAGGAGCTTGTGAGCGGGTGATCAAAACTCCAATACCGCTAGCCTATGCCCTTCACCTGAGACAGCTAGTGTTGATTTATTGCTTGACATTGCCCTTTCAATTGGTTGGTGCTTTCTTCTGGTTAACTGGGCCGATTGTGGGGTTGATTAGTTTTGCCTTGTTAGGGCTGGAAGAAATCAACTGTGAAATGGAAAATCCTTTCGGCTACGATGACAATGATTTGCCTTTGGATTTAAACTGTGACACAATGTTACATAATATTGAGGATTTAATATCTCAGGAACTGAGTCCAGGCAATTGGCAATTGACCTCAGTGAATTAGCAGTTTCAACAGCAATTCAACATCAGATAAACAGCTCTTAATGGGTGAGAGCAAATTCTGCTATTTCAAATTTGAAATGCTCACATAATCGAATAAATCAAACCAATGGGGATTTACCTCAAGTAAGTGGCAAGAACAAGGCAACGCTAGGGTATGGGTTGGTAATCTTGTAGATGTGGAGATTAACCCCAATGGGTTTGGGTGCGATAGACAGGAAAGGGAATAATTCTAAGCCAATAGCACTCCAGGATACAGATTGGAAGAAACGACACTGGTTTCGAGTGGCTTTACGCCTGCAAGGATCTGTTATTTTCGCTATTCTTCCACGAGTAATATTGTGCAGCACCTTTGGTTTTTTGATTTCAGGATTCCATGAATTTGGATTTTCTTTATCCTGGCCTGCACTAAGCGGTGTTGTTCCGAGTATTGTCTTAGGGTTACTATTAGTTTTTCGGACAAATACGGCTTACGAACGATTTTGGGAAGGTCGTAAACTTTGGGGAACGTTAGTCAATACGGTTCGTAACTTAGCTCGTCAAATTTGGGCGGCGATCGCAGAAAATAAACCTCAAGATAGAACAGCAAAAGTAGAAACGCTACGATTATTAATTGCTTTTGCGGTGGCGACAAAGTTACATTTACGCGGAGAGCGGTTGAACAGTGAGTTAGAACCCTTAATGTCAGCCGAAAGGTATCAAATCCTGCAAACCATGAATCACCCACCCCTGGAAATTGCCTTTTGGATTGGAGATTATTTACAAAAACAGCATGAACGCGGTTGCCTTAACACCTATCAGCTCTCTGCCATGCTGAAATTGCTCGATACAATGGTGGATGTTTTGGGAAGTTGTGAGCGAATATTAAAAACGCCTATACCCTTAGCGTATTCGATTCATTTAAAGCAATTGTTATTACTTTATTGCCTCTCACTGCCTTTTCCCATGGTCAATGATTTACATTGGTGGACGGCGGCGGTAGTGGGTTTAATTAGTTTTGCAGTATTTGGGATTGAAGAGATTGGAATTGAGATTGAGAATCCCTTTGGTTATGACGCAAATGATTTACCCTTAGATACGATTTGTGCCACCATGGAGCGCAATATTGAAGATTTAATTACACTAGCTCCTTGTGTAAGGCATTGGAAAACACATCGATAAAAGAGCGATCGCATCCTCAACCCTCAGTCAAATCTCTTAGCCCCCTCCTCGCTTGCGGGGAGGGGGAACATGAATCTTCAGTCATGGCTGGTCAACCACTTTGATTTTGAACGGTTCAGCCGATGACCGACGGCGACGTGGGCGGGTGGGACTGGTGTCGATCATGACCTACTCCTTCAATCCTTCACTTCAGGTGGACTAATAGTAATGTTATTGAGTAAAAAATCTGTTCAGAGCGATCGCCCTATTCCACAAAATGCGATCATTACTTTCAGGTTGTCAGATATTAATGAATACTGGTTGGGGATAAGCGCTCCAATCGCCGCCTGTTCAAAAGATTTTTACCACCTACAAAACAACTACTGAGGACAAACCTATGGAGCCTATAGCGAAAGATTATGGACTACCACTCCTCCCACCCTTCCAATGTTTCATGGGTCAGTGGGAAGGTTTATGTAAAACCTTTGGCCTTGATGGGAATTTCCTGGAAGCCTCAGCCGTCCACGCTGATATCTACTGGATTACTCCTGAAATCTGGCATTTCCATGAACACTTTGAAAACCTTTATGGGTATGGTGAAGCCGTCTTTCATAGTGATATTAAAGTGACTGGAAAGGCGTGCTATGCAGAAGACGCGCAGCTCAAACTTCACGGAACTGAATTAACTCCCTACAACTACATCTTCAAGGTTGAGAGTACCGTATCTCAATCTGTAATCTTTAACAACCACTACTTCATCGACCCTAACAATCGCCGGATAATAACTCATAAGTTACGCGACGGCGAAAGCTATATTTTTCAAATCCAGGATTTTGTGAGAGTGGCGTAGTTATTAGCAATTCTCAATTCGATTGATTTGTCCCGTCAATCTCAAAAGATACTCTAGTTTTCAGATGGGGGGTATTAATTTCAAACCCCCCATTTAAAAAAGACTCTAACGTGAGATTGCCGCCGCTTGTCTCAGTTTCGGGTAGTGTTTTTGTCTATCCTTGGGTAGAGGAGCTGCCATCAGCAAAACCTTCTCCAAAAACCAAGGCGCAATCCGGCTGCACCAGACGGCTAAATGACTTTGCCATCCCACCAAGATTTCCGGCGTGTCTTTACGCAGTCCAGTAATCAGTGCTTGTGCGACTTGCTGAGTCGTCATCGGCACAACCCACCGAAACAACTGTAAGTCTCGCACCATATCCGTATCCGTCAGGGTTGGCAGCAAAGCCACCACCCGGATATTGTATTCAGCGAGTTCACCGCGCAAAGCTTGGGTAAACCCTAAAATCGCAGACTTGGTTGCGGAATAGGTTGCCATTGTGGGCGCGGCTATTTTACCCATCAGGCTAGAAACGTTAACGATTGTCCCTTCCTCTTGTGCTGCCATGCGTCGGGCAACCAGACGGGTAATTGTGTACATGCCCATTAAATTCGTCGCGATTTCTTCCTGCATTTTGGGCAGGGGTGACCGTAAAAAGGGCGCTTGGTGGGCAACTCCAGCACAGTTAACCAGCAGATGAATCGGGCCGTAATTTCGCCAAGCTTGTGCGATCGCAATATTCACTTCCACCGGCTGACTCAGATCCAACGCCAAGATCACGACTTCTACACCTAGCGCCTCGATTTGTGTCGCCACTTCCGTTAAGCGCTGGCGATCGCGTGCCACCAGTAATAGGCGTTTTGCGCCTTGTTGCGCTAATTCAATGGCGATCGCTCGCCCAATTCCACGCGAAGCCCCGGTAATCAGGGCTGTTTTGCCTTGAATGTTCATAAATTAAAACCTTTGGATGTTGGAGTTCTTTGGAGTTTTGGAGTTAACGTCTCACCAGGCAGTGCAGGGGTGTTGATCACAAAGAGGGGAACACATGAAGCAACTCACTCACTCGCAATGAGACGAATAGGGAGGGGTAATGTCGGTATGAGTTGGACTCAACCTTTAAGAACCAGACATTCCTCAAGGATTTTGTAGGGAACACTTCTTGTTGCAGGCAAAGTGAGAGAAATGTCCTCAGCGTGAGACTTCTGTAAAATTTGAGGCTGACTTGCAACAGACACGGAGGTTGCTAGTCAGTGACGTGATGGAGTTGTCCTACCCGTAGTCAAATAATCCACAGCGATATCTCTGAGCCGTCTTTTCGGAAAGGTTGTGTAGAGCCGTCCAAGAAATATCGTTAACCCATTGTGGAGTCAGTGAATCG
This sequence comes from Microcoleus sp. AS-A8, assembly GCA_039962225.1. Classification (NCBI taxonomy): domain Bacteria; kingdom Bacillati; phylum Cyanobacteriota; class Cyanophyceae; order Oscillatoriales; family Microcoleaceae; genus Microcoleus; species Microcoleus sp. AS-A8. Next base: position 699,817 of record JAMPKV010000001.1, on the reverse strand, counting down.
GTGAAAAGACAAAATTGACATAGAGCATAAATGGCACATCTCCTAAAAATGAGAATTGACCAGAAGCAACACTTAATGCACACGTTAGCAACTTCCCAAGTAAAACCGCAATATTTTTTAATAAAATCTGCTTAATGCTTGTTCACAAAACAGCGATCCCGATTAATGAAGTCGTTAATTGTCTGCCTGTAAGGGTTTCAGCTTCTGTCAAATACGAGGGTTACTGGTTGGTTGGAGATAGCGCACGCCATGGAATTGATTTACATCACTGCGTAATCTTGAAGAGTTCTTTTACAGTGCGATCGCCTTCACCTATTCAGTAATAATACCTAGTCCATGAGGGGAAAATCCATGAGTGGAATTTGTAGGGTGGGTTAGGTGTAGTGGTAAACCACCAAAGGTTTCGAGACGGTGTGTTTGCGATCGGGCAACGTATCCGACGAGTGTCTTCTGTCTCTTATGAGAGGAGAGAGATGAGGCAGAGATGAGCTCTCATATTTGATGGCACAAGGGAATCCTTTGTTTGCAAGAAATTCTGCCACTGGGAAAGCTAGCTTCAGCTAGGGATTTAAGGCAATCAGCTTCCTGGTGCCGTAGGCGATCGCACCTTAGCAGCTACGCTTACAGGCAGATCGATTAGCAATCCAACAGTGAGAATTACGTGTTAACCCGGATGCTTTCTAGTGACTCAAATTGATAAAGGTAGTCATAACCCATCTATTCAACTGGATATGGACTGGACTACTCTGCTGCGATCACAACAAGCTGACTTCATCCAAAAGCTCAAAACTCTTTGTGGGAAACGAGTTCAACAACTCTCCAAGCTGGCACTTTACCTTTTACTTGCATTGATTCTCAGCATGGCAGGGGTTGTTATCCCTGGTGTGCCTCTCACAACCCATGAAGTAGCTGAGGCTCTCCCTGTCAATAACGCTTTGCCACCCTCCCTGGTGCAAAATACGCTGAAGGACTTGCAAACAGCCAGGAATTTTATTCCCTCTGGTAATTCTTTTTTAGCTGATAACTCTATTTTTAGGACAACTATTGCACCGACTTTTGCGCCAACTATTGCACCAACTATTGCACCGACTTTTGCACCGACTTTTGCACCAAGCCTTTCTTTGTTCCGGTTTGATTTCTATTTTGACATTAAAGAGTTTAACTTAGTTAAAGTTATTAAGGAAAATTCTTCTAGAATTTCTCCTGCTCTTGAGCATTATAAAGAGGCCGTAGAAAAAAGTAAAAATGGAGATTATAAGGGTGCTATTAAGCATTACAGCGAGGCATTAAGTAAAGACGGCAACTTTGCAGAGGCTTACGTGAGCCGAGGTCGCACGTATTCAGAGTTAGGAGAGCAGCAAAGAGTAAATGACTATCAGCAACTAGCGATTAATGATTATACCAAGGCGCTGAATGCAAAGCCTAAGTTTGAAGAACCAGAGGTATATGTTGAGCCATTACTCGGACGAGGTGCTGTTTACATTAAACTTGGTAACTATCAGTCAGCGCTTGATGACTTCAGTCTAGCGATTCAGCGTAATCCTAACTTTTACGATGCTTATTTAGGTCGCTCAACTATCTACCTCTTACTTGGAGATTATCAGAAAGCCATTGAAGACTTGAACGTAGCACTATATCTCGATCTTGACTATCCTGCTGCCTTTCTCAGACGGGGTTCAATTTGGGCTGACTTGGGAGAATATGAGAAAGCTCTTGTAGATTTTGATCGAGCCATTGAGAGTAAAGAGGAAGATGCTAGCCAATACTACACCGATACTTTCTATAAAAGAGGTCTTGCTTACTTAAATTTAGGAGAACAGCAGAAAGCGATTGCCGACTTAACCGAGGCAATTAATCGCGATTCCAACTATAGCGAAGCCTACTACAGTCGAGGCATTGCACAAGTTCTACTTAGAGAAGATAAGAAAGCAATTGAAGATTATAACAAAGCGGTACAACATAACTTAGACTATACTAACGCCTATTATCAGCGAGGTATGGGTTACCTAAACCAGGGAAACCCTCAGAAAGCCATCGCGGACTTTACCGAAACAATTCGACTCAATCCAAAATATGCTGAAGCCTACTACAATCAGGGGAATGCTTATCTGAACATTGGTAAAGAGCTAGCAGCGATTGAGAATTACACCCAGGCGATTCAGGTTGATTCTGATTATCCTGAAGCCTATCTTGGGCGAGGTATAGCTTATTATTTTGCAGGAGACAATTTTGCAGCTATTCAGGATTACTACCAGGCAATTTCGCTCAAGCCTGACTATGCTGAAGCTTACTTTTGGCGAGGTAATTCTCATTATGCGTTAGCTGACTACAAGGGAGTGATTCAAGACTACGATCAGGCAATTTCGCTCAAGCCTGACTATGCTGAAGCTTACTTTTGGCGCGGTAAAGCTTATTATCAGCTAAAAAACTATACAAGAGGAATAAAGGATTTCCACCAAACAAATCGGCTCAATCCTGAATATAAAAAGGAAATTGACGCCTTTATTCAAGAAGAAATTTTTCCTGTAGCCTATACCCTTGAACATTCAGGAACGGTTGCTGCGGTTCGTTCAGTGGCTATCAGTCCTAATGGAGAAATCTTAGCTAGTGGTAGTGAGGACAACACTATTAAACTCTGGAATCTCAATACAGGGCAAGAAATCAACACCCTCTCTGGACATTTACTATGGGTTCGTGCCGTCACCTTCAGTTCTGATGGACAGGTTGTAGCTAGTGGGAGTGATGATAAAACTCTTAAATTGTGGAATGTAAACACTGGAGAAGAAATCCGGACTCTATCTGGGCATTCAAACTATGTTACTGCCGTCGCTATCAGTCCGGATGGACAAACCCTTGCTAGTGGGAGTAATGATAAAACTCTTAAGTTGTGGGACGTGAATACTGGGCAAGAAATTCGTACCCTCACTTGGCATTCCGACTATATTCAGTCCCTCGCTTTTAGTCCTGACGGGCAAACCTTGGCTAGTGCAAGTTGTGACAATACCATCAAGCTATGGGATTGGAAAACTGAGAAAAAACTTCGTACCCTTAAGGGTCATGACAATTGTATTCGTTCGATCATCTTCAGTCCGGATGGTCAGATTCTTGCTAGTGGCAGTAGTGATAAAACCATTAAACTGTGGAACTTGAAAACTGAGAAAGAAATTCGTAAACTTGGGGGTCACACCGACAGGGTGACAGCAGTGGCGTTCAGCCCTGATGGCCAAATCCTCGCCAGTGGAAGTGATGACAAAACTATTAAACTATGGGACTCGCACACTGGACTAGAAATCGCTACCCTTTCCGGGCATGAATCTTATGTTGAGTCAGTCGCTATCAGTCCCAATGGAAAGACTCTCGTTAGTGGGGGTTATGACAAAAAGGTGAAAGTGTGGCTGGTACCGTAGCAGTGAGTTGAGGATACTACTGAATGAGAGTTCGCACGGATTAATTTCCATGTGCTAACTCTCAACATCAGAAGCTTCTTATCTCAGAAATCCTCACAGTGATGGAACAGGGTTGGCTGTGGATAAGTCTACGGAAACTGTATTATCACAACCACCGGGAATTTGAATGAAGCCCCGCCATTTTTATCAGGCGATCGCAAGCCTCGTCCTAGCAACTTTTGCGCTGTTGGGAGTTGTTCTATCCGAACCGACTAGCGCCAAACCCTTGTATACTCTCACTAAACAACAAAGGTCAAATTGTTGGTGAAGCAGCCACCAAAAATAATGCAGGCACTCACGCCTTCCTTTATACCAATGGAAAGATGCGTGACCTCGGTAGTCTCACTCGCGCAGACAGCTTCGCAACCAGCATTAATAATAAAGGGCAAGTCGTCGAGTATTCGAGAAGCGATCGCCCAGGAAGCGATCGACCGTTCCTCTACAGCGACGGTAAAATGAGAAACCTTAATGACTTAATTCCTGCCAACTCTAACTACGAACTGGTTGGAGCACTAGCCATCAATGATGCTGGACAGATTTTGGTCAATGGTTCAACCAAACCTCAACGGGAATCTCGTGCCTTTCTCTTGACTCCCGTTTCTGCTCGTTAAGCCGAACTGCCACTTTTGAGTCATATCATGTCTGCTAAGACACACTATGCGGAAGCTTGTAGTGAGGAATGCGAATCCTCTCTGATTGCGCGCTATGAAGCGCTTACTACAAACATGCTTTTATTCAGGATAATCAACCGGACATTATATCATTCGTGATTAGTAGCGCCAAGTACTAATAACTGATAACTATTTTAAATTTATTTCTTAAGTTTACATCGGATTTAATGGCAGTATAACCGTAACCGTTGTTCCGACGTCTACTTCACTTTCTAAGGTTATTTGGCCCCCAAGCAAGTCTACACATTTTTTGGCGATCGCAAGCCCTAACCCCGTCCCCTGAATTGTGCCTGCATTGCTGGCTCGATAGAAAGTTTCAAACACTCGCTCTTGATCTTCCGCAGGAATACCAATACCTTCATCCTGAATCCGGAAAATAGCCTGACCTTGTTGAGACACTAAGTCTACACAAACTTTCTTGCTCTGAGGAGAATATTTGACTGCATTGGAGACTAAATGGGTCAGAATTTGCCGCATCAATTTCCCATCCAACTGCGCTTGAGCCTCGTCTACCTGGCTCGAAAAAACAATAGTTGGAACTATTCTTTTGTTTCCTACCGACTGGCTTTCCCAACCGTGTTGTAACTCCTCGAAAATCTCGCGTGTTATCACTTCTACATCCAGTTTGGTGGGATTAACCTCTAGTTCTCCCGCCTCGGTTTGACCGATAAGAATTACATCATTGAGTAATTTAGTGATCTGCTCAACAGCATACTCAATTCGCTGGAAATGTTTCAGCTTTTTCTCTTCTGACCAGGTCTGACCATAATGTTTGAGTAATTCAGTAGAACCCATAATCGTGGTTAAGGGAGTACGAAATTCATGGGAGATAGTCGTAATGACACGAGATTTAAGTTCCCCTAATTCTTTTTGCTTTTCCAGGGTGCGACGAATCATTTCCTCTGCGCGTCTCTGCTCCAAAATTTCGCCTTCCAGTCTGAGGGTTTCTTGTTCCAAGGCTTCGGCTTGCCGACGCTTCGTTATGTCCTGGAGGATGCCGGAAAGCCCAGTAACGGCTCCATCAGTAATCAGAGTTGAGTGAGCATGTATTTCTGCCCAAAAAATCTGACCAGCTTTTGTTAAAAATCTCATTTCGTGCCGACAAGACTCTTGTCTACCTTTAATGAGTGACTGCCACAATTCCCTTGATATCAGTTGGTCATTAGGGTGGACGTAATTTAGAAAGCTGGTTCCCAGGCTCTCTTCAACCGTGAAGCCCGTAAAAGTTGTCCAAGCCGGATTGAGAAATGTCCAGTCCCCAGAAGCGTTGGTCTGGAAGATCACTTCTCTCACGTTTTCTACCACCGAGCGATACTTTTTTTCGCTCTCCCACAATGCTTTTTCTGCCCAACTCGCTTCGAGGAGACGCCGAACGCGCCGACGCAGTACGGGTGGATGAATCGGCTTCGTGACAAAATCTGTAGCACCGGCTTCAAATGCCCAATCCACAGATGCCTGGTCGTTCAGTCCAGTGATCATTAACACAGGGATGCGGTCACTCCCGGCTTGAGTTTGCAGTTGGTTGCAGCATGTAAAGCCATCCATCACGGGCATCATCGCATCCAGGAGCACCATATCGGGTTGTAGCTCTCTATAAGCCGAGAGGCACTGTTCGCCATCTGCCACTTCTTGTACCTGATACCCTTCTTCTTCCATAATTTGACGCAGGAGCATCCTTGTAAATCGATCATCATCTGCTATCAGAATCAGAGCCGAATGCTGTTGAGTATTGGTGTTTTTACTTAAGCTCTCTAATGTTTTATTCATAGCGCCACCTAATTCCTTCTAAGATAAAACTGAATCTGTAATGCGAATTTTTGATAGATTGGTCGAATAGCTTGAAGCTCTAACAAAACACAGATGTATCAATTGACGTGAGTTATTCAGCGAAAATTCAACACCGATGGTTATCCAGGTGTTTAGTTATTAATGACCAATGATTCAAATTTACTAAATATTTAAACTTTTATAGCCCGTATTTTTACGGATTTTTAGTATTACGTATTTCTACCTTCTAGATAAATGCTCCTCTGACGCTTGAAAGCTTGAGGATTGGTGACTCCCGGACACGAAGAGAGCCAATAGTTCATAAACCTTAGGATGATAAGTAGTTCAGCTCATGTATTATAAATTTTCCATGAGCCATAAGGAAAAACGGGAAAGTTTATACCTAAAGGATCTTATGTTCGCTGACGTTCTAGTTGCAAAGCAGTTTTGACTCGTTCATACTCGGCTTGAAGTTGGGTAAGCAGGTGTTTTGTCTCAGTTGTCGTGCCAGATTCCCCCAGCCTCTCCAACTCCTGACAAAGTTGAGAGAAACCCATCGCTCCCAAGGACGCGCTGCTCGATTTCAGAGTATGAGCCGCCTGTTTTATCGCCGTCCCATCCGCTTGGCTCATAGAGATAATCAGGGTTTGCACCAATAATGGCGTTTCTTCCAGGTATATATCAATGAGTTGCCTCAGGAAAACCGAGGCGTTGGCTCCCATCGTACTGCGAAAGGCTTGCAAAACCGTATGATCAATTGCGGCTTCAAGAATTAAAGCCTCCTCACCGTTTGGGATTGGATCAGAGTTTTCCAGATCGAGCTGACAACAATTGTGGGATTGCTCACAAGGCTGACACTTCTTCAGAGATTGGACTAGCTGCTCAACTCGGATCGGCTTGCTAATATAGTCGTCCATTCCAGCCTTCAGGCACTTGTCGCGATCGCCTTGCATCGCATTAGCCGTCATGGCGATAATTTTGGGGCGGAAAGCAGGTGACCATTCTTGACAAATGTGTTGCGTCGCTGTCAATCCGTCCATTTCAGGCATATGCACATCCATAAACACGAGGTCATAAGTCTGACGGCGTAGGGCTTGAATGGCTTCGAGTCCATTACCCGCCACATCCGCCCGGTATCCCATCCGTGCCAACAATTGCAGGGCTAACTGCTGATTGACCTTATTGTCCTCTGCGACCAGAATTCGCAGAGGTAGCTGTTGAGCCATGGTGGGGTCAAGTTTGACGGGTTGAGAAAAGGGTAGCGCTAACGAAGCAGTAGCAACACCAGGAACATCAGCACTCGCGAATCCTTGAGTATCGGGCTTCACTTTAACCGGCTGTCCGTTAAAGATATGAACCAAAACATTGTAGAGTTGAGATTGTTTAATGGGCTTATTCAGGAAGGCTGCGAAATCTGCCGCGATCGCTTGGGACTCTAGCTCTGGTTTACCCCTTGAGGTCAACATCACCAAGGGCAAGTGTTGACCATTCGGCTGCTGTTTAATTTGAGCCGCTAGAGTCAGACCATCCATTCCAGGCATACACAGATCCAGAATCGCCAGGTCAAATGTTTCTCCCTGACTCAGCCAGTGGAGTGCCTCAGCCCCTGAATGTGCAGCCTGAGAAAGCATACCCCAAAGCTGGGCTTGCAGGGTAAGAATTTGTCGATTTGTCGCGTTATCATCTACGAGCAGCAACCGTTTTCCTGTTAACTGAGGCTGAATCAGGTGCCGATCAGTTTGTAAAGAGCGAGGAACAGACTCAGCAACCACTGTGAAATAAAAGGTAGAGCCTTCCGAATAGAGATTTTCGCTGTTAAATTCTGGATGAGCCAGTTGCTTGTGAGGAAAAAGAGTTTCTATATTCTCAGGTTTCACCTTCAATCTAAAATTCTCAGGCGGATTTCCACCGATTGCACCCCCACTTTCCACCCACATTCTGCCACCCATCATTTCTGCAAGGCGTTTACTAATCACCAGACCCAAACCGGTCCCCCCATATTGGCGAGAAGTCGAGGAATCAACTTGACTGAAAGACTTGAACAAGCGGTCTAGGCGATTGGTGGGAATGCCAATTCCCGTGTCTTTAACGGCGAATTGGATTTCGTGGAAGGTTGCAGGTGGCACATTCGCAGATTGATGGGAATGTTCAATCTCAGCGACACTTCGGCTGGTTTCGCTAACGTCCCCCGGCGCTAACAAGAGTTTAGCTGTTACCGAAACCATGACTTCCCCAGCCTGGGTAAACTTCACAGCATTAGAAAGTAAATTTACTAAAATTTGGCGCAGTCGGGTGACATCTCCAATACTCGTGTGCGGAGTGCTGGGGTCGAGCAAATAGGCTAATTCTAGATTTTTCTCAGCGGCGTTAGCTGTTACTAAGTCGAGGGATTCCTCAATACAGGTTCTGATGTCGAAAGGTTGTTCCTCCAAATCCAGCTTGCCGGATTCGATTTTAGAAAAGTCCAGAATATCGTTAATGATGGTGAGTAAAGCATCACCACTACTGCGGATGGTTTCGGCAAAGTTGCGTTGCTGAGGCGTCAGTTCTGTATCGAGTAACAATCCGGTCATGCCAATTACGGCATTCATCGGTGTGCGAATCTCGTGGCTCATGATTGCCAAAAATTCGCTTTTTGCCTGAGTAGCTGCTTCGGCAGTTCGTCTGGCTTGCTCTAAGGCAATATTTTGTTGGGTTAATTGTTCTCGTTGGCGAGTTTCTTGCTGTAGGAGATTCGCCTGAGCTAAAGCAATTCCCACTTGGTCAGCAACAGCTTCAAGTAACTTGATTTCCTCTTCACTCCAGTAGCGGTAAGAGTCGCACTGATGGATTGAAATAGCACCATTCGGTTGCCCCTGATAGGAGGTACGAATGGCCAGCATAGATTTTACTTCTAGTTGACAATAGGTAGGAACAACGGCTTGCAACCTTGGATCGGCGCAGATATCATAAACCGGAAGTGCGCGGTCTCGTAGTAGCAATTCTTCAAAATAGGGGGTGCCAGCAATCGGAATTTTCACATTAAGACCCGATCTATATGCAGGTTCTAAGTACTCAGCGACGGCAGGAATTTCTGGGGAAGGGTCGGCAATATAAGTCCGAAGTATACAGCGATTCACGCCAAATGCCTGACTGATTTGAGTGGCGGTTGTCTGAAAAATTTCTTGGCTATCTAAGCTTTGACGAATTTTTTGAGTAATTTGCTTAAGCAGTAAGGCTCCCTGAAATTGCTGCTGCAAAGCAAGTTCTGCCTGCTTGCGTTCAGTAATATCAATGGATACACCTAGGACAGCGACCTCTTGAGAACCCGCGACAAAAAAGGGGATTTTTGTAGTTTGAATAATCCGAATATGCCCTTGATCATCCGTCAGGAATTCTTCAGGAATATGTTTGGGCTGTCCGCTTTGGATGACATGCAAGTCCGCTTCTCGAAACTGGTGAGCTTCTTCAGGGGATTGGGCAAAGTCTTCATCCTTGTGCGTCAGTAATTCCTCGACTGAAGTACCGTAAGCGTCTGCCAGCGCTTTGTTGGCAAGAATAAATTGTCCGTTTTTGTTTTTAGCAAAAATCAAATGGGGTACTAAATCAATCACTTGACGCAGCTTTATTTCACTCTCTTGTAACTGTGTCTCTGCCCATTTGTTATTAGTAATATCTCTTAGGGTGCCAGAGGTGCCAGTAATGGTGTGATCAGAATCTAAGGTTAATTGAGCATGAACTTCGATCCAACGAAAGCCACCATCTTTAGTGAGATATCTAACTTCATGCCGACAAAACTCTTTTTTACGCTCAATTAGGGGTTGAAAGAGTTCAATATTCCGTTGGCGATCTTCAGAATGGATATACTCAATAAAATTAGTGCCAAGGCTCTCTACTATCGAGAAGCCAGTAATTTCTGTCCAAGCCGGATTGAGAAATGTCCACAAACCAGTGGCGTCGGTTTGAAAAATGACTTCTGTAACATTGTCAATTACAGAGCGATATTTCTCCTCACTTTCCCTTAGTGCAGCTTCGATTTGCTTACGTTCGGTAATATCGCGCTGAACGGAAACCCAATGGGTAAAACAACCCCGCTCATTGGCAATCGGTACAATATTTAGCTCCACCCAGAACTCAGAGCCATCCTTGCGGTAGTTGATCAGCTCAATTCTGACCGGTTTTCGCTGGGAAAGTGCCGTGTGAATACAATCAAGCTGAGAGCGATCTGTGTTGGGGCCTTGAAGGATACGTGGTGTCTTGCCAATCACCTCTTGGGGCTGGTAGCCCGTCATGCGAGTAAAGGCTTCGTTGACATATACGATACAAGGGCCTGGTAGATTGATTGGCTCCGTATCCGTAATAATAATCGCGTCGTTCGCGTTGACAACAACCGACTCCAACAAACGTAGGCGCTCCTCTGACAACTTGCGATCGGTAATGTTTTCGACGGAGCCTTCGTAGTATAGTAACGTTCCCTGAGCATCGCGAACAGCACGGGCATTTTCTAAAGTCCAAATGATGCTGCCGTCTCGACAATAAACCTTTTTTTCAAACCTCGATACTGTGTCATGGGTCTCCATCAAGCGAATAAATTCGCTGCGAGTCTCCGGCTCAACATAAATTTGCCTTGCAATGTCCGTGATCGACGATACTAATTGTTCAGGAGAGGAGTAACCATAGATTTGGGCTAATGCTGGATTAGCACTAATATAGTGCCCATCCGGTGTAGTTTGAAAAATGCCCTCTATAGCATTTTCAAAGATGCTACGGTAATTCGCTTCAGCTTTTTGTTGAGCTTCCTCAGCTCTTTGGCGTTCAGCAATCTCCTGCTGTAAATATTCATTGGCTTTGGTTAATTCTGCTGTACGCTCTTCTACAAATTCCTCAAGATGGCGGCGGTATTGTGTTAATTCCTTTTCGGCTTGCTGACGTTGAGCAATTTCGCTTTCTAGTTTTCGATTAGCCGCTTCCAGTTGTGCGTTGAACAGAAAGTTTTGTCGCTGGCAAACCCAATAGACCAGGATGAGCGCAATTGAATAGTAAGCTAGGTCTATGAGTAAGTCTGATGTGAGTGGCATCCCCACGAGCTTGGGATTCCAGAGGACGCACATCTTGTGGAGCATAGAAGCTACCTCTAAATCCGTGTGTCCATAAACAAAAAACGAGATTGAACTAAAAACCATATTTCACCTTTCCCTGATCAGAACTTCGTTTTGTCAAAGGTCAATTGTGTTGAGCACAACAGATGTGTTGACTTTACACAAAGGTCAATGGTTTGCAAGACCGTATTTTCACGGATTTTGGCGATGGCTCGTCTCCTAATTTCTAGAAGAAATACGGTGGTCAAAAAGAAGCGACTGTACTAAAGCCGCTTGGCAAAGATAAATAATCCTTTGGATAGAGATGGCAGAATTTTTTTTGGGATATAACGTCACGGTAACGTTTTTCAAAAAAACTGCGTGATTAGTAGTAGCGTTGAACCTCTAGCCCAAAAATTGGCGATAGACTCTATCTCCCTGTATCAGACTTATATTTCTCCTCGCAAGGGCTTTTCTTGTCCCCATCGCCTTTTAAACAATGGCGAGTCTTGTTCGATGTACATTAAGCGCTTGCTGGGTGAGGAGAGTTTGATGTCCGCGATTCAACTCTCCCGTCAACGTTTCAAGGCTTGTGTTGCAGCGAGTCAAACGCTTAAAACAACCAACGCGAGTTCAGGGTGTATCATAGTTCCCTGCTGTTTACCGATATGAATGACTCTAATCCTACCCTCGCTGTTAAAACACGACGGAGCTGATGAGGGAAAGGTAAAAATTAATGTTCTATTAGTTTTTATCGCAATAGCCAGATAGAGCTGTGAGCCTATCAAATTAGCCGACCATGACTTTTCATTAACACCAAGAAAGCATCCCTAATAAGTCATGCCTTTAATCCCTCTCTCGCATGACCTATTTAGGGATGCACCTTACCCAAGAATTAATACAGAATTAGGCTGGCGTTAGCCCCAAGAGTTGTCAATAACGCCCCGTTGCCAGCCACTGTAACCTACAGCAGGCCATGGACGACTTTTAAGTGCCGCTCACCCGTGGAGCTGTTAGTCGTTGGCTCTGTGTCAAAACCCGGCAGATCAGAGAAGTCGAAGCGGAAACCGCGAGGCAAATAATCGCCTGTATTGGCATCTTGCTCGTAGTCGCCCTGCCACTGCTTCTGGGCAATGCGGGAAACGGCTTCTACCAGAGTTTCCATTTCCTGTTCCGTGTTGTGGATTCCCAGACTGGCGCGGACAGCCCCTGGAACATTGTGGCGATCGCCCCGTACTGTTGTGTCTTCTTCCGAAGGACAGGAGCAAGTTTCTTCTACTCCCAGAAGGCGCTTCATTAGGGGTTGGGCGCAGAAGCAACCATTGCGTACTGCAATGCCCCACTCGTAGGAGAGAATGGCAGCCACTAAACCATGAGGAACTCCATCGACGGTAAAGGTGACAACGCCCACGCGCTTGTCTGTCCCATTGGGGTCGCGGGAGCCTAAGATTTTAACTTGGGGAATGTGAGACAGCTTTTCTAAGAGGACAGAGGTGAGATGACGCTCGTGAGCCTCTACTTTATCCATCCCCACCGCTTCGAGTACCTGAACGGTGCGCGCTAGCGCTAACATTCCTAAGATGTTGGGCGTTCCTGCCTCATTGCGATCCGGGGGCGCAGCCCAAGTAACGGTGTTAGTACTGACTGAAGCCACAGTTCCACCACCGGGTTGGTAGGGTGCAGCGGCGGCGAAGATATCGCGCCGTCCGACAACGGCTCCGACTCCTCCAGGAGCGTTCATTTTGTGACCACTGAACACCAGGAAGTCAATGTGACCTGGATCGGTATGGGGTCTCATGTTCACGCGGCGGTGAGGCACCAACTGAGCACCATCCACAACCATTAAGGCTCCATACTTGTGAGCTAAGGCGGCAATTTCGTGGATTGGCAGCACGGAGCCGAGGATGTTGGAGGCACCGGTCATCGTCACAACCCGGACTCTGCCCTTGGCGGGGTCTAAGCGGCGTTCTAGCTCTTGGAGGTCAATTTGTCCCTCAGCGTTGATGGGGAGGTGTTCCACCTTGGCTTTGTTACGCCAGGGGAGGTCGCTGCTGTGGTGTTCGAGGATTGTGGTGAGGACGCGATCGCCAGGAGCAAAGGAGATGGTGTTCGCCAGAAGGTTCATTCCTTCAGTGGTGTTACGCACAGGGATAACCACATCCCGCTCACAATCCCAACCGACAAACTCTCCCACAATGCGCCGTGCCTGTTCGTAGCGCTCTGTACAAAAATGGGAGTCAAAACCGGTACCGCGATGAATGTTGGAGTAGTAGGGTTCAATGTCTCGGATAAAATCGCTAACCACTCGGAAGGGTTTGGTGCTGGCTCCATTATCCAAGAAGATTTGAGTAATATGGCGACCATCGAGCAGAGAAACAAAGTGGTTCGCACCTAGCACTTCTGGGCATTGAAAAGCCTCGCTTTTGGGTTCGATAGCCTTGATGTCCTGTCTCTGGATTAACTGCATTGAATACTCCTTGGTCGTTTTTCTTGGGTAAATGAAAGACGGTCAATCTTATGAGAAAACGGTCAGCGATTCTAAAGGCAGTTTGTGCGATTGGGACAGAGGCACAAGGCTAGAACTGCCTACACTACAGTTCAAGAACTGATTAAGCGGCTTGCAACCTCCGGCTTCCCAATTGCTGCTGTTGTAGCTGGTGCATGTGGTTAAACAACTTCCAGCAATATTGCTCTGGCAGTCCAGAGGTAACCGCCCCCCGGAGAACAACGTTGAAGTACCAATCGCCCGGAGCAACTTCTTCCGAGAGTTTGTCAATCACCACGTAGGTACGAACAGTTTTGTAAAGTTGACCTTGGCATACGACCTCAATCATTTCGTGCTTATATCGACCTTCGTGGACACATTCGCGCCGATCTAGATTAATACTTTGTCGCCAAGGCAACTGATAGAGAACTCCTTCCACAGAGCTATTGGGGTCTTCGACAACATCGAGTACACCACAATCGCGCTTTTCACAGTAGCAATAGAAACCCAGTCGATAGCCTTTGAGGGTTGCAGGACCCACTACATAATCATGTGTGTTCTCGCCCAGTGAGCGCTTGAGGTCTACCGGACACATGCAGGAGCCATAAGCAAAATAGTAGAACGTTGCCATATTCTTTTTGCTCAAAATTTTTAGGTCCGACATAGTTTTTTGAGTGTTAGGAGAAACAACAAACATTGGTTATGGCAAATCTTCGACTGGTGCCTTAGTTGCTACTCTGGAATTTCATTGCCTAAGTTCTTGTGTAGATATTGGCATAGTCTCCCTATAGCTTGTCTAGCTTCAGCGGCGCTATTTACCGAAGTTTTATATTGCCCCTCTTAGCTTTGAACCTCAGGATATGGCTGGATGGCTGAATCTAGCTAACGTTTCGTCTCTGTTTAAACCCAGCCATTTATCAAGTATTTGTAAAGGCATTCTAGGGGTTTAGGATTTTCTATTTTGAATCGAACCAAACCTTTTCTCCCTTGAGCCGGAATTAATTTTGGCCACTAAAAAATGACACGACGGCGGCGAAGCTATACGGCATCACATCGCTGTCTCCGTGTCATGATTTGACTGGCAAGTATTGAATTGATCAACTAAATAGATGAGATAGATTAGCGTTACTGAGTCAAAGGCTATCTAGCTGATCAATAATACGAAGAGTCTGTGTAAAAAGACCTCTGAGAAATGGCGGAAAAATTTGGGCCAAATGGCTGAACTTTAAGAATTAGGGAGGGATCAGGTAAAAATGTAGCAAAATACACTGAATTCCGGGAAGGGAGGTGGATTTGCTGTCCTGGATTTGAGTCGAGAAATTCTGTTCCTTTCCCTACAAAAGTATCGTGACAGCGAAGAAATTCAGAATTGAGAATCCAACGGTTCACAAAAATCGTTGATGTCTTGGCTAACAACATACATCAGCACAGGCGTTGCCAGGATTGACGGTAGCAGAGGTGTCTCTGTTAAGTATCGAATCATCGGTGCATAAGAGCCATTGAGCAAGTCGCCGCGAAATTCCTTCTGGCAAATCACAGCACGGCATTTCCGAGCTAAAGCGTCTAACCACTCGGCATTATCTCTTTGGGGTTGCTGTCCGGCGCGGATGGCTAACGCGATCGCAGCATCTTCTAAATCTCCCTCGCAATCTTCAATCGCATCCAGTGCTTTCATGGCTTCGGGATTATTGGCTAACTCAGTGCGAAACTGGGCAATTTGTTGAGAAGTAACGGTCGTCATAGAGTCTTAGTGACAATAGGCTAGGGATTGAGGATTGTGGAACAACCGGAGATGAGAGCGAGGAGGGAATCGGGTAGCTCAAAGCTACTGTGATAGCGGAGGGGGACATCGTCCGGTGGTAAACCTTTGTTGATAATTCTAGGTTTAACTGGGCAAATTCGCCTGATTTTACCTGATCACTCAAGCTCCAGTCCTGACTTTTGCGATCCTCTTCTCTAACTTGTCCACGGCGTAAATGCCGTTTTCTCCAAGATGATGCGCCATTACTCTTGCCAAGGCGAAGTAAGCATTTTTACTGGCCTGGATAGAAACTGGGAGTAAATTAGAAATAGGACAGCGCTACACAGAATCAATGATCCGTCACTAGGGCAGGTACAGAATCGAACCTTACCGACTGACTGAGAAACAAGTTCAGGTATGAACGATGTCAAAAACCTTAATGCAAACTACCGATCCAGCTCATGACGTTCTGCGCTATGAACGTCAACCTCTCGATGCAATCTTTGCCCCCAAGCACGTCGCTGTGATTGGTGCGACGGAAAAAGCAGGCAGTGTTGGACGTACTCTCTTATGGAATTTGATTAGCAATCCCTTCGGAGGAACCGTTTTCCCTGTTAATCCCAAACGCCCTAGTGTTCTGGGAATCAAAGCTTATCCCAGCATTGCAGCGGTGCCTGAAACCGTCGATCTAGCCGTCGTGGTCACACCGGCCCCAACGGTGCCTGGTGTGATTGGCGAATGCGTAGCCGCAGGGGTCAAGGGAGCGATTATCATCTCGGCTGGCTTTAAGGAAGTCGGAGAACAAGGAATTCAATTAGAGCAGGACGTTCTTAAACAGGCACGTCAGGGCAGAATGCGAATTATTGGCCCCAATTGCCTGGGTGTGATGAGTCCCGTCAGCGGTCTGAATGCCACCTTTGCCAATGCGATGGCACGACCGGGTAACGTGGGGTTCATCAGTCAAAGTGGCGCTCTGTGTACATCGATTTTGGATTGGAGCTTCCGGGAAAATGTAGGCTTCAGCGCCTTCATGTCCATCGGCTCCATGCTGGATGTTAACTGGGGTGACCTGATTTATTACTTGGGCGATGATCCCGCCACCCACAGCATTGTCATTTACATGGAATCCATCGGCAATGCGCGGTCATTTTTATCCGCCGCACGGGAAGTGGCGCTCACGAAACCGATTATTGTGATTAAAGCCGGTCGGACTGAAGCAGCAGCCGCCGCTGCCGCTTCTCATACGGGGGCGCTAACTGGCAGTGATGAAGTGTTAGAAGCCGCGTTCCGTCGCTGCGGCGTATTGCGGGTCAACATGATTGACGATTTATTTAACATGGCGGAGGTATTAGCCAAAGCGCCACGCCCCAAAGGCAAACGCTTAACCATTATCACGAATGCAGGTGGCCCTGGGGTATTGGCAACCGACGCGCTGATTTCGGAAGGGGGTGAACTTGCGCCCTTATCACCCCAAACCATGGACGAACTCAATCAGCTATTGCCAACCCATTGGAGTCACAGTAACCCTATTGATGTTTTAGGGGATGCCGACCCCAATCGCTATGCCAAAGCCTGCGAGATTGCCCTGAAAAATCCTGACAGTGATGGACTCCTCGCCATCCTCACTCCGCAAGCCATGACTGACCCCATCCAGACAGCGAAGCAGTTTGTGGAACGGTTGCAGGGAAGTACTCTTCCGGCGAAACCCATCCTTGCGAGTTGGATGGGGGGAGCTGAGGTGGCAGGGGGGGAAGCAATGCTCAACGAGGCGAGGATTTTCACCCTCCCTTTCCCGGATACCGCCGCCCGTGTGTTCAACTACATGTGGCGCTACGCTTATAACCTGCGGGGTATCTACGAAACACCCGTCCTAGAAGGAAGAGCTGATGACAAGGCTCCAGACCGAGTTCGGGCGACAGAGATTATACAATCGATCCGAGCATCGGGTCGGACTCTGCTGAGTGAGTTTGAATCGAAGCAACTCCTGAAAGCTTATGGCATTCCCACGGTTGAAACTCACATTGCCCAATCTGAAGCGGAGGCGGTACAGTTAGCCCAGGAGATGGGCTACCCAGTGGTCTTGAAGCTATATTCCGAAACCATCACCCATAAAACCGATGTCGGTGGCGTGAAGCTCAACTTGGCGGATGCCGATGATGTGCGTAAAGCTTATCAGGCGATTGAGTCAGCGGTACTTCTGAAAGCTGGCGCTGAGCATTTCTTGGGTGTGACGGTGCAGCCGATGTTGAAGCTGGAGGGCTATGAACTAATCCTCGGCAGTAGTCCAGATCCTCAATTTGGGCCTGTACTCCTGTTTGGCACGGGTGGGCAGTTGGTTGAAGTTTTTAAAGACCGAGCTTTGGGGTTACCGCCGCTGAATACAACATTGGCACGGCGGATGATGGAACAAACCAAAATCTACACGGCTCTCAAAGGCGTGCGTGGACGACCGCCTGTGGATTTGGCGATGTTGGAGCAATTACTAGTTCAGTTTAGTCAGCTTGTGGTTGAACAACGGTGGATTAAGGAGATTGATATCAACCCCTTACTCGCTTCCCCGGACGGATTCATTGCTCTGGATGCGCGTGTGGTTTTGCATAGCCTGGATGTAGAGGAGGACAAGCTACCTCAGGCGGCGATTCGTCCCTATCCGATTCAGTATGTGTCTGACTGGACGATGAAGAATGGCACACCGATCAAAATCCGCCCGATTCGACCTGAGGATGAACCCCTGGTGGTTAAATTCCACGAAAACTTGTCGGAAGAAAGTATTTATTCTCGCTACTTTCACTTAATGAAGCTGCAAACACGAGTGGCTCATGATCGACTCTCCCGGATTTGTTTCATTGACTACGATCGCGAACTTGCTCTAGTGGCAGATTATACAGACCCCGCAACGGGCGAACATCACCTTCTGGGTTTCGGTCGCTTGAGCAAATTGCATGGGAGGGATGAAGCTGAGTTTTCTATGTTGATTGGCGATCGCTTCCAGTGTAAAGGGTTGGGTACGGAGTTCTTGCGTCGTCTGCTCGAAATCGGTCAAGACGAAAAATTGCAATACATCACGGCTGAGATTCTGTCTGAAAATCGAGCCATGCAGCACGTTTGTCAAAAACTCGGCTTTCATCTTGAATCCACCTCTGAGCCATCAATCATGAAAGTAGTTTACAAGTTACGCTAATCCTCGCGAATCGAGTGTAATTTAGGTGACTGAGGGGAATAACTAGGTATATATTCCTATCAACTCTTCCTCAGTCCCCTTGACCACGAACAAAGAAGTAATAGGTCATGGGTAATAGGTAATAGATAATTGGGAGAAAGTTTTACTTATTACCCATTACTTATTACCTGATTCCAAGCAACTTAAAAAGCGATAAATTTTCTAATCATGCTCTCGTTCTAAAAGTAGCGTTACAGGGCCATCATTTTCAATGGAGACTTGCATCATGGCTCCAAACTGTCCTGTTTCCACCCGTAAACCACTTTGCCGTAACCTCTCAACAAACTTTTCGTATAGCTGTTGTGCGACATCTGGCGCTGCTGACTGACTGAAAGAAGGGCGACGTCCTTTACGGCAGTCACCGTAGAGGGTAAACTGACTGACGACTAAGAGTTCACCTCCAATCTCCTGCACAGATTTTTCCCAACGGTCAGCAATACCTTCATCACCCGGAAATAGCCGTAAATCCAGGCATTTTCGCGCCATCCAGTCGAGTTCTGTTTCGGTATCCGTGTTGGCAATCCCTACCAAAAGATTCAATCCTCTGCCGATTTTGCCAATCACAACATTGTCAACTTGAACTTGAGAAGATTTAACTCGTTGGATGATCAAACGCATAAGAGGGAATGGGGAATTTTCGAGAAATAACGGTTCACTTTTGACTCAAGGTGTCTGAAATGTCATTGTGGGCAGAAACATAAATTTTCTTTTCAATATTCAACCCTCATCCTAGAAAAGCGGGGCGCAATAATTTCATATTTCATCCTTTAGTTAACGGGTGTCAAAACGGTAACTCGATCACAAACTCTGTCCCTTGTCCATCCGGTGTATGATAGTATAATTCACCTCTATGTTTTTTTACCACAATCGAGTGGGAAATCGACAACCCTAAACCCGTACCTTTGCCAATGGGTTTTGTGGTAAAAAACGGGTCAAACACGCGCAGGTTAACATTTTCTGGAATACCAATTCCATTGTCGGCGATGCGAATCACCACCTTGTCAGTGAAATGGATAGGGAATTGACCATGGGCCATTGACCAATGGGAATGGGTTATTGGGCATTGACCCTGAGAATTTTGAGTGTTTACTGGCGTTTTACGGCTGCTCAAAACTTGTGTACAAATCCGAATTTGAGGAGTTAGAGAAGCATCTTTTTTCATCCTGCATTCAATGGCATCAATGGCATTACTCAAAATATTGATAAATACCTGATTTAGCTCGCTAGGGTAGCAATCCACCAAGGGAAGGTTACCGAATTCTCTAATGACCTGAATAGCCGAGCGACTGGACTGTTCTTTCAAACGGTTTTGCAAAATCATCAAGGTATTATCAATTCCCTGATGAAGGTCAACTTTCTTACGTTCAGCTTCATCAAGACGCGAGAAGTTCCGCAGAGATAGGACAATTTGTTGGATGCGCGAGGCTCCTTTCTGCATGGAACGCAGCAATTTGGGGAAATCTTCTTTGATAAAGTCCAGGTCGATGGCGACAATCTCGTTTTCGATTTCAGCAGGAGGCGTCGCATAGTACTTTTGGTAAAGGGATATCAGATGCAGTAGATCATCGGTATATCCCAGCGCTGGGGCAACATTGCAGGAGATAAAGCTGGTGGGATTGTTGATTTCATGGGCAACACCCGCCACGAGTTGACCCAAACTCGCCATTTTTTCAGTTTGCACCAACTGAGTTTGGGTGTTTTTCAGGTCGTGCAGTGCGATTAACAGTTGCTTGGCTCGTTTCCGCTCACGCGCTTCACTGCGGCGCAAGTTCTCTTCGACTCGCTTGCGCTCCACGAGTTCGGTTTGCGCTTGTTCAAAGAGAGTGGATTGCTGGATGGCGATCGCCAATTGTACGGACAACTGGCTGAGACACTCGATCTCAAAGGAGTTCCACCCCCTCGAATCCCTACAGTGATGAGCAATCAGCAGTCCCCATAAGGTTTCTCCTTGCAATAGAGGAACCACTAGGTTGGCTTGAACCTCTAACTGGCTGAGGAGATCGATATGGCACTGGCTTAAACCCGCCTGATGAATATTATCCACCGCTCGTATGCGACCTTGTTGATATTGGGAGGCATACGTTTGGGCAAAACAGTTGTCTTGAATGTCAAGTCCAAACAGGGGTGTCCAATCCTCGCCAACGGACTCAACCACTATCACTCCACTCCAATCCGGGTAAAAGCGGTAAATTACAGTTCGGTCCGTTTGGAGAAACTGCCGCACTTCCTCCACTGCCGTTGTCAGGACTTCTTTGAGGTTCAGAGTGCGGCGAATGCGCGCTCGCATCGCCCCTACCAAGTGTTCTCGCAACACTTGCTGCTTTAATGCCGCTTCGGCTTGTTTGAGTTCGGTGATGTCCCTGTGAACGCCGATATGGTGAGTTAATTTTCCGGCGGCATTTCGCACCGGGGAGATTGAGAATTCATTCCAAAACAGAGAGCCGTCTTTTCGGTAGTTCCGTAACACAACTCGACATTCTCGCTCCTGTTGCAGCGCTGTTCGCAGCTCAGCCAGAGCGGGTTGTTCTCGATCTGTCCCTTGCAAGAAGCGACAATTTTGACCCATCACTTCCTCTACCGAGTAACCTGTGATTCGCTCAAAACCAGGATTGGCGTAAACTAAGGGGTGATTAGAGTCAGTGGCATCCGTAATCACAATGCCGTTACTCGATGCTGCGATCGCTCGTTCTAAGAGGCGTAAACGATCAATTGTCTGCTGGCGCTCAGTAATATCGTCTGCAATTCCTAATACATATTGCGGTCTGCCGACTTCGTCAAAGATAGGAATTTTTTTGACATGAAAGATGCGTTGCCCACGATGGGTAGGAATCGGTTCTGCGGGGTTATCAATTAGCTTACCCGTTAAGAAAGCTTCTTGGTCTTGAGCCTTCGAGAAATTCGCGTGATTTTCTGAGAATAAATCATAATCACTCTTGCCAATTACCTCATTCGTACTGTAACCGATCAGTTCAGTCAGGGTCTTGTTCCAGAACACAAAATGCAATTTCTGGGCATCTTTGGCAAACACGCCCACAGGCAGATTATCCAGCAAAGAGTTGAGGAATTGTTGGGTGCGATGAAGTTCACTTTCCGCTTGTTTGCGCTCAGTAATATCAAAAATCACGCCATCCAGACAGAGTAGTTCTCCTTGAGTTGTAAAGATACCCTGACCCTTTTCATAAACCCATCGGATGCTGCCATTCCCATGAAGAATTCGGTATTCCAAAGAGAATGGCTGTTTAGTTTCTAAAGCCTCCTGAATGGCACGCTCGACCGATTCAACATCTTCAGAATGAATAATACTATTTAAATTTCGCTTGTGATTAGCGATAAAATCTGAAGCTGGATAACCGCTAATTCGCTCAATATCTCGGCTGAGAAATTCCATCGTCCAATTAGCATCACACTTGCAGCGATAGACAGCACCAGGAAGATTGCTGACTAAGGTACGAAATCGTGCTTCACTACTTTGCAAGGCTGCTTCTGAATGCTTACGCTCCGTGATATCACGGGCAACGCCATAGATTAAACCTTCCTGAGAAAAAGACACCGTTGTCCAAGAAAGCCACCGATAAGAACCATCTTTACAGATAAAACGGTTTTGAAATTTCAGCGAGGGAATGCTACCATCCTTGAGTTTTTGCACGGCACGTCGGCTGGCTTTTCGATCGTCTGGATGAACCAATTCAAGAATAGGTTGGTTGAGCAGCTCGGAGATAGTATAGCCAAGCGTAGTTTCCCAAACCGGATTCAATCGCTTGAAATAACCATCAACACCAGCAATACAAAGTAAATCGAGGGAGAGGGTGAAAAAGCGGTGTTCTTCTTGGCTGATGAATTCTTGATGTGAGGGTTGAGGTGCGGTTGGAGTAATCGCATCTGGAAACTCAGAGATCGCGCAGCGATATTTCTGTTGATTTCTTAGCAGAGTTTCTCGCATTTGCTGATGGGCAATAGATGCGATCGCGTCCCGTCTGGCGATTGCATAGCGTAAGGAATCCATCAAGTGAATACGGCTGACGTTCCCTTTCATCCAACAATCTTGTACTCCGGCGCGAATACATTGGAGAGCGAGTGGTTGATCATCGTCTCCTATGATCACAATAATGGCAGGGCAAGCTCCATTTTTGGGGTGGCTAATGTATTCGTGAATTATAGTCAGAGGATGTAGATCAGGGCGCTCAGGAAGTGACAAATCGAATAAAACAACATCGAAATTTTCCTGATTCAACGCTTCTATCGTTTCAGTGATACTCTTAACATGGGTTAAGAAAATATTTTCTCCTTGAGCTTCTAGCAGTAACTCTAACTCTTGAAGCTGTTTTGCCTCAGTTAGGTTGTCTTCAACCCAGAGAACTCTGAAAGCATCACGGTTGAGCGTTGGCTTCAGCGTTGATGTCATAATAGCGAAATTTCAAAATTAGGTAGATAGCAAGTACACGCTTGATGTTTACTAACTAAAAAAATGAGGGAAGTCTTACTGATAGAATCCCCGTGCACCCCTACAACGTAACAATTTTCACGCTTCAAAGCTCAATCTAGAAGGCTGACTCGACTACTCTTCGGGAAGTTGTGTCAGTCAATCAGCACCTCAAGTTTATTATTTCCCTAAACTTAAATCGCCTTCTTATCGGTTAGCTAGCTCCAGAGCTCCATTATCTCCCTTGATGGGTGTTAAATGAAGCAACTGTCAGCTACATTAAGCCTTTTCAATTTCGACTCTCCTAGGAAGAGCTAGTCACTGTAGACGACCTCTGACAAACGTCTGTTCAAATCTTATCCTCTGTTTATACTCTTGCACTAGACCCCCTCAAAAAGTAAGTGTTTCGGCGTTGAAGTATTCAGGAGCACAAGCGAGAGAGGACGGATAGAATATCCGATGCTGTAATCTACTGCTTTAGATATAAGTTTTTATGCAGATATAATGCTAACAATAACTGCATTTTTGGGTTGTTAACTTCGCGATGACTGTCGGGCAAGGTGGGAGAAAGTTAGCTCAATTTGGGATTAATATTCAGTGATTATGAGTGATTATCAGCTCCATTGAGCCTATAGATCCACTGTAGGGACACACAGATGTCTGTCCCTACAAGGCCGAACGCAGGACTAAAAATTATTTTCCAAACCCCTTACCACGATTGACGGAAGGTAAACAAACGCATTTTTCAATTTGCGCCCGCAACGTCTGGTGATCCAAATCCTGACCAATCAGAACCAGTTGGCTTTTCTTCGGTTTATCGTTCCATTCATCATCTTCAATCGTGAACCGCTTACCACTGAGGTGGAAGATATGGCGATGCGGACTCTCATCAAACCACAGAATTCCCTTAGCCCGGAAAACATTGGACGGCAACTGATTGTCTAGGAAATACTGAAACTTCCGGATGGCAAGAGGCTTATCACTTTCAAAAGAAAGCGAGGTAAATCCATCATTTTCTAGATGATTGGAATGATGATGATGCTCATGGTCGTGATGTTCATGGTCATGATGATGATGCTCATGCTCACAATCAGGGCCATGCTCATGGTCGTGATGCTCATGGTCATGATGCTCATGGTCATGGTCATGAGCCTGCTCAGTTGCCTCTGACCCAAAATACTTATCCGTTTCAAACAGACCGACACTGAGAATTAAAGGCAAGGGTACCTGAGATTTTGTCGTGCGGAGAATCCGCGCACCGGCTTTGATTTCGCGAATCCTAACCTCCAGGGCATCAACATCTGCTTCATCCACTAGGTCTACTTTATTCAGGAGAATGATGTCACCATAGGCAATCTGGCTATAGGCGGCTTCACTGTTAAATAAATCCAGACTGAAATTTTCGCAATCGACCACCGTAACGATGGAATCGAGACGAGTCAAGTCTCGCAGTTCCGTGCCCAAAAAGGTCAGCGCCACAGGTAGAGGGTCAGCCAAACCCGTCGTTTCTACCACCAGATAATCAATCTTGTCTTCGCGTTCTAAGATTTTGTAGACGGCTTCTGCTAAATCATTATTAATCGTGCAGCAGATACAACCATTACTCAGTTCCACCATGTTCTCGTCGGTGGTGACAATCAGTTCATTATCGATGCCGATTTCACCAAACTCATTCACCAGCACAGCCGTCTTCAGACCCTGCTGATTTGTCAAAACGTGGTTGAGCAGAGTGGTCTTGCCGCTACCGAGAAAACCCGTAATGATGGTGACCGGCAAGCCATGTTTCGAGGCGTCCATTGGCTGAGATTGTTCGGAACTAACTGCTGATTGCATAACCTTGCTGTCGAAAGAGTCAGAATATAGAGAGAATCGCGTATAGAGGCAATTTACATCGGCGGGAGGATTTTAGCCTCTGTCTTGCACGCCCTATCCGTCAGGGATGGTTTAATCCCTAGCTAATAGCCCAAGCCTGCCAAGAGGACGAAATAGAGTTCTTGTCTCCACTAAAGTGGATTTAGGCTATTAGCTCGGAAAGTGATTTCCGGGCGGTTCCGGGCAGGATGCTGGGCTGATTGAGAACGATTCAATCTACCCGTTTTACCAATATCCCTGCCTCCCCCATTATTGCCGATCTATCCTGAGTACTGATTTCACTTTTTACTGTGCCATGGCCTTAAATCTTTACAACACCCTGACTCGTCGCAAAGAACCTTTTGAACCGTTGGAAACTGGCAAAGTACGGATGTATTGCTGCGGCATCACGGTGTATGACTATTGCCATTTGGGTCATGCCAGAACCTGCATCGTTTGGGATACGGCAAGACGTTATCTGCAATGGCGCGGATATGACGTTCAGTATGTCCAGAATTTCACCGATATTGACGATAAAATCCTCAACCGGGCGCGGCAGGAGGGAACCTCTATGGAGGAGGTTTCAGAGCGCTTCATCCAGACCTATTTTGAGGATATGGAGCGGCTGAATGTGAAAAAAGCCGATGCTTATCCCAGAGCTACTCACACCCTGGATGGG
This sequence comes from Microcoleus sp. AS-A8, assembly GCA_039962225.1. Lineage (NCBI taxonomy): Bacteria > Bacillati > Cyanobacteriota > Cyanophyceae > Oscillatoriales > Microcoleaceae > Microcoleus > Microcoleus sp. AS-A8. The sequence goes on along the minus strand of JAMPKV010000001.1, from coordinate 674,480 downwards.
ATTAAACGGCTGATTTACGACTTAGAGCAGAAAAACTATGCCTACCCAGCAGCGGGTGATGTCTACTATGCGGTGCGTCAGTTCTCGGAGTATGGCAAGCTTTCGGGACGCAAGTTAGAAGACATGCTCGCAGGAGCAAGCGGACGAGTGGATGTACAAGAAGAGGAATCCAAGAAAAAAGACCCCTGTGACTTTGCTCTGTGGAAAGCGGCAAAACCAGGGGAACCTGCGTGGGAATCGCCTTGGGGTGAAGGTCGTCCGGGTTGGCATATTGAGTGCTCGGCGATGATTCGGGAACAGTTAGGTGAAACCATTGACATTCACACGGGTGGAGCCGATTTGATTTTCCCTCACCATGAGAATGAAATCGCTCAATCTGAAGCCGTAACCGGTCAGCCCTTAGCGCGTTACTGGCTACACACCGCCATGGTGAAAGTGGAGGGTGAGAAGATGGCGAAGTCTTTAGGCAACTTCATCACAATTCGAGATTTGCTGGATAGGCCGGTTGACTCTATGGCGGTGCGGCTGTTTGTGCTGATGGCACAATACCGCAAGCCGATTGATTTTTCTGATGATGCCATAGAATCCGCCACTAATGGTTGGAATACCCTGAAGGAAGGGTTGCTATTCGGCAACCAATATGGTAGGCAATTGGGTTGGACGCCAGAAGCCGTCAGGGCGAACGGCGATTCACCCCTACAACCTGCCTTGGTGGAACGATTTAATCTGGCAGTCGATGATGACTTAAATTTTGCTGGGGGTTTAGCGGTTTTGTTTGAAGTGGCGAAAGACTTACGCCGCGAAGGGAATCTCTTGGTGCATGAGGGCAAAACTGAAACATCGCCTCAAGAGTTGCAGGTTGTGTGGCGAACATTGGTAACTCTGGCGGAGGTGTTGGGTTTGGCAGCCCAACCAGAGGTACAGGAGGCATCGGCGGATGGGTTAAGTGATGCGGAGATTGAAGCGTTCATTCAGCAGCGTGCTGATGCACGCAAAGCCAAGAACTTTGCTGAGGGCGATCGCATCCGCAACGAACTTCAAGCCAAAGGCATTACCTTAATCGATAAGCCCGGTGGTGTGACAATTTGGCATCGTGAGTAACGATGTAGGGGCACGATATTGTCGTGCCCTGATGATGGCTCTGTGCCAGAATGAACACTATAGAGCGCACAGAGTGGACAAAATGCTACACCAGACAGGGAGCTTAAATTATGCGTAGAAATTTTAGTCCAGAGAACGATTTTGCCCATCGTTTAGGTCTTAGCTACATCAAAGTTTCTCGCCAAAATCATCAAAATTTCGACACCAGAGCCAGTCTCAGAAGAATTTATGCTCAAAGATTTGGTATTCACCCCGCTGTAACCATCTCTTCACGACTGAAGCAACTCAAAGAGGAGGTTCCAGAAATAATAAAAAAACTCCATTCGTTTCAACCGATTTGTTGTTCAGGGAACCAACGCAAACTTGCCCAAAAAGCGCTCATTTCCTTAAGGAATCGCCAACAAGAAGATATGAGAAATCTGGCTAAAAATTTAGCCGATGATGTTGCCGACGCTGTTGATTAATTCCGCTTGAATATAGACCGGATGTATCCTCCTGATTGTCCAGCGTGGGAATATGCCGATCATCCCAAACGGGAGATCATCCTTAAAGAAAGAACAGAAGATATCGTCGTTCAGCTCTACCAGCAAACCCTAGATTTTGTCGAAAGCGCGGCTGACACGCGAGCCATTCATGGATACCTTTTCAGCCTTTTAGTACCCAGGGAATGTATTTACTATGCCGGTCATTATCGCGGCGAAGATTTTCCCTGTCTGAAAGAATATTATGTCGGTTCAACAGAAGGCTTGGATGTCGGTTTTCCTCCTTTTCTAGTTGAACAGAGAATGGAGAAAATTGCTCAGTGGGTTCGAGAAGGGATGAAACTATTAGAGTTAACCCATCAACTCCCAGATACTCAAATTTCACCCGAAGATAAACTGCTCAATACAGTAGCCTTTGCCTGTGCGATTTTTGATGACGTGCTGCGAGTTCATCCCTATGCCAATGGGAACGGACACATCGCCAGGTTTATTCTCTGGGCTATTTTAGGTCAGCATGGTTACTGGCTCAAACAATTTCCGATTGAACCTCGACCTAATCACCCGTTATACACTTGGGCGATTAGCGAATATCGCAGGGGAAATAAGGAGGCATTAGAAAATTATATTTTGATGTGCATTGCAGGTTGAACTCATATTTAAACCTCCTTTAATATTATTTCCGTTGGCACCGGACTTAACGGAGATTAGAGTGCAAAAACTCTGCGTTCCTCTGCATGACTCTTTGCGGTCTCTGCGTTAAAAAAACTATTATTCCAATGCCAACGGATTCCATATAACTTGTACATCACATGCCGCTGCTTCTACCAGTAACCTGCGGCATGTGGGCTACAGCTCTATCGATTTAATGATGGTTGGAACAATCCTTGGTAACCCATGAAAACACCATTGATCTCACGACTGCACTTTGGAAAAATTAGGCGATGCAACGGGTTGAGCCATTGTCCAAGGAAAAGTTTTGTACTTGAGATAGAAGCCACCCAAAACCAAAAGTATAATCGCCACAGTTCCGACACCCAAAGGACTCGGAAGCCAAAAGACAGCTTCTAAATGATTCATCTGTCCAGGTTGGAGTTTCCACACGAGCTGATGCCCATTTTCATAGACGGCTGGGGGGATGGCGTTCTCTCCCTGATTCACACTGCGTGCGCCCCAAGGGGTTTCTAAACTAAACTGCAAATCTAACAGAGAACTAGGACTAACAATTACATTTCCGTTGCTGGAGAGAACACCTAGCGATCGCAAATCTAGGTCGTAGCTTAACTGATTTCGTTGCACTAAGAACCAGTTGCCCTGATTCAAATGAAATTTAGAATCTAAAGTGGGTAAATTGAGTGGCACGCCAGCCTTAGCGGGAGACTTTTTCTGGGCTCCCGGATTAAAAAATTGATTAAACTTGGACTCTAATTCCGTACCATTGCTAAACGGAATCGTCACCTTAATTTCTTGCTCAGAAAGACGCTGGGTTTTCCCGTCAAGCTGACGTGCCCTCTGCTCAATGCTTTTGAGCCATTCTTGCGCCTGTTCGTTACTAAAGCTGGTCAACTGTTCCCCTAGCTTGATATGCTGCACAATCGCGCCGTGATGCTGACCCTCGAAGTTGACTCCGACATTATATTCAACACAGCCAGAAAGTAACAGCGCTGGCAGTAAAATCACCCAGAGAACCCGTAAGCGCCCTAAAATTTGACGCCAAAACGGCAATAGATTGACAACTGCTGGTTTCACAAATCTCTCTCCTGACGCTAAAAGCCGATCTTTTAAGTTGATTGAGTGGATTTAAATTACAGCCTTCCCGGTACAAGATTACTGTAGGAACGGCTGGATTGGAGCGCTCTTGACGACCAATTTTAGAGGTTGGATATATGGAGGTATTGATACACAGTTGCACTCAAACGTAGTACTTTATTTTTCCTCTCATCCCCCATTTCCCCATCTCCCCTCTTTTGTTTGAGCTCGTTTAAGCCTCAAACTCCGAGCCAAATTAACCCTCCTACTGTCAGAATCAGGGCAATCAGAGCCACCCAAATAAATTGATTATCTTTGGTGTTGACTTGGCTCAGGTCAATTGGTTCTGGTTCGAGTTTGTCTTTGCGATCGCGTTTGCTACTACCACTCGCACTTTGGCTGCCGCGACGAGCTTCAGGATCACTTTCTGCGATCGCCCCTAAGTCCGGGATTTGCGTCATCCATTCTGCCGGTCGTTTGAGCTCAGGGGCTTGCAGAATATAGAGTAAGCGTTTGCCTTCTTTGCGCGTTTCTATATCGGGATGACGACTCAGTTGCTGACAAAGAGCGATCGCTTCCGGTTTTTTCCCCGCCGCTTCATACGCCGTCACTAACCACATCTGCGCCTCTCCCCCTAACCGAGAGTTTCGGCTCGTCAAAGCACAGGCGGCTTCTAAATGCTTGACAGATGCACGATACTCACCCCGTTCAAATGCGACTTTTCCGGCCTGATACTCAATTTGGAATTTTTCTTTGTTTTCTGAACTCACGTTTCGACTCGCCAATCCACTCACGTCAAACTGCTTTAGTTTTATTGTCACCGTTACCATGACACAGTGCATCACTCAAACTGGATATCTGGACGACTAGGTTTGAATGCAACTGCGTATGAGGAGTTAGGGGAGAATTCCTAGCGTCTCTCAAGAGTAGGAGAGAGGTTTGGAGAGAGGTTCCCCTCATTCCGTGAAAACTTAGATCCCGTTTGAGAGCAACTTCGTATCACTTGTGACCGAGCTTAATAAATGGCAACACCCGCCCAATCCAAGCGGAACGATTTCCTCTCTCTGGCCGTGTCAAAATACCTTGTGAAGGACTAAACAGCAGTGCTAACACAAATAAACTAAACGTTACCAATACAATGGCTGGGCCGGAAGGAATATTGAAGTAATAGCTGACATAGACTCCACTAATCGTCGCCATCACTCCTAAAATTGCGCCTAATCCCATAACTTGGTGTAATTCTTTCACCAAAAGATAGGCGGTAATCCCAGGGCCAACCATCAGAGAAATCACCAAGACAACACCCACCGTTTGCATACTGGTCACAATGGTGAGAGTAATTGCAGCCATTAAGCCAAAATTTAGGACATTAACCGGATATCCCAAGGCTTGAGCGCCCTGTTTATCAAAAGTATAGAGGAGCAATTCTTTATAAAATAATTTGATTAATAACAGCACAATGAAAGTAATAATCGCCGTGCGTTGAGCATCAGCGATTGTGACTCCAAGAATATCACCAAACAGCAGACTATCGAGGTCTAATTTGCTTTTTAATAAGGTAATCAAAGTGATGCCCAATGCAAAAAAACTGGAAAAAGTCAAGGCCATGGCTGCATCCGCTTTAACACGGGATTGAGTGCGAATCCAGGCAATGACAAAGGTACTTAGAAGACCTGAAATGAAAGATCCCAGTAAGATATCAATCCCCCAAGAAAAGGCGATCGCCAATCCCGGTAAAACTGCATGGGCAATGACATCCCCTAATAAAGCCATGCGCTGGACAATGAGGTAAGTACCCACCACTGGGCAAAGAATGCCAGTGAAAATACCTACCGCGATCGCATTTCGGATGAATTCATAGCCTAGCGGTTCTATCAACCAATGCAACATGTCGATTTGGGATTTGAGATTATTAATACTCTTGGGCAACAGCCAATAACTTCTGACTGTTGATTCTTAACAAAAATATAACGTTTCTGAACCTTGATGGAGAAGTTGTGACTGTAACCCTTCTCCATAAGCACGTTGAATATTGTCTAGCGTCATGACATCTTGAGGAGAACCCGTGGCAATCAACTCTCGATTTAACAACATGAGTTGGTCATAATGACTTAAGGTTTTTCCCCATTCATGAGAACTGACCAATAGAGTTTTTCCTTCGGACTTCAGTTCCCTAAAAATCTGAAAAAGAATTCTTTCTGTCTTTTGATCTACACCCGCTAGAGGTTCATCAAATAAGAACAGTTCCCCTTGCTGTGCCAACGCCCGCGCAAAAAAAACTCGTTGCTGCTGTCCCCCCGAAAGTTCCCCAATCTGACGGTGGCGTAATTCCCACATCCCCACGCGCTGGAGGGCTTCGGCGACAATTTGTTGAGATTGACGAGAGGGTGAGCGAAACCATCCCGTATGTGCAGTACGGGACATCAGGACGACACTCCACACCGTGACGGGATAATCCCAGTCAATTTGCGATCGCTGCGGCACGTAAGCACACCGACATAACTGCTGTTTGAGCGCCTGCCCCTTGAACTTCACGACTCCAGTCATGGCAGGCACTAATCCCAGCATCGCTTTAATCATGGTACTTTTACCCGCACCATTCGGCCCCAACAATCCCACCAATTGCCCCGGTGCTAAACGAAAGCTGACGTTTCCTAAGGCTCGAATTCCTCGATAGTTGACAGCTAAATTCTGAACTTCTAACATTAACGATCTGAATGAGAATCATTATCATATTAGCTTGTTCAACCGTGAGTCATGTTAAAAAGCTTTTCTCTCAAAACCCGTTGTATAGGAAGTGCAACTGTTTTAACGCTGGCACTCGCCGGGATGGCTTGTACCTCGAACCAGCAAACGACAACTTCTGCCCCCAACACCACCTCAGCAACCACCCCGGCACCCGTAGACAGCAACCGACCCAAAGTTGTTGCCACCAGCAGTGTCCTTTGTGATATTACAGAAAAAATCGCTCAAGGTAGCGTTGACCTAACTTGTTTAATTCCTGCGGGGACAGACCCCCACGCTTATCAACCGAAGCCCAGCGATCGCAAAGCCATTGAGCAAGCGAACCTAATTCTCTACAATGGCTACGGTTTTGAAACTGACTTAATCAAGCTAATAGAGTCAACCCAAAATTCTATCCCCAAAGTTGCTGTGGGTGAAATTGCCGTTCCTAAACCCCTCAAAGGTGAACCGGACGAGCACAAGCATAGCGCAGGGGAAAAAGCAGAAGCCAATCAGGAGCATGGGGAATTCGATCCTCATGTCTGGCATGATGCCAAAAATGGTGTGCGGATGGTTGAGGCCGTTCGGGCTCAATTGGAAAAGATATCTCCGAACAAGGGAGAAACATACAGCCGCAATGCGGAGAAAATGACCCGTGAACTCACGCAACTCGATAGCTGGATTCAATCGCAAATTGGCACGATTCCCGTCCAACAGCGCAAGTTAGTCACCACCCATGATGCCATAGGATATTACGCCGCCGCTTATGGAATTCCCATGGAAGGGGCGTTGCAGGGTATCAGTACTGAAGAAAAACCAACAGCAGGACGGGTAAAAGAATTAGTGAGTGACATTAAGCAGGCGAATGTGCCGACGATTTTTGCAGAAGCGACAATTAATCCAAAGCTGATTGAAACGGTTTCCAGAGAAGCGAAAGTCAAAGTTTCAGAACAAAAACTATGGGCTGACGGACTCGGTGAAAAGGGAACCCATGCTGACACTTACGAAAAAATGCTCATTGCTAATACTCAGGCAATTGTTGTAGGACTCGGAGGCAAGTACACAGCCTTTCAGGTTCAATAGTTTTTTCTCTGGGAAAGGGCTCTACTGGGGCCACTCAATATCAGCGAAACTCAAACAGAGCCGACGCTTAAGACTTATCAGCTTCAATATACAAATACATGGCCTCATCCAGCGAAAGATCCTTCCTTTGAAATAGCAAGTTTGAGCAAAAAATCGCATACTGTATCTACCATTAGGGAAGAGCGAGTGATGCAAAAACCATAGTTGTGGTGGGATGGCAACTAGAGATCGGTAACTTTATTCAAGAACTGCGACAGGATTTGGGACTGACGCGGGAGAAGTTTGTTGCTACGTTAGACGCCCACGAAAGCGAGTACAGGAACGTTGCGATCAAACTCTTTGTTCCTCGGTGTGCGTCCCTGTGTCCCCGCGTCTATTTTCAGAGAGGAGCATAGACGGTGACTCAACAAGGGGAAGTAATGGCACTGAAACAGGTTTTCGCTGGGGGAGGGGAGACGGGTGCTATGATGCGATCGCTCGACTGGTCAGCTACCCCTCTAGGTGCCGTCGAGCAATGGCCGCAGAGTCTGAAGACTACGGTGCGAATTATGCTCACCTCCCGCCAACCCATGTTTGTCTGGTGGGGCGAGCAACTGATTAACCTTTACAACGACGCCTATAAATCCATTGTCGGCGGCAAACATCCGAAAGCACTGGGACAGTCGGCTTCTGAGGTGTGGCACGAGATTTGGGATCAGGTCGGGCCTAGGGCCGAATCCGCGATGCTCAAGAATGAGGGCACTTACGACGAAGCGCTGCTGCTAATTATGGAGCGCAACGGCTATCCGGAGGAAACCTATTACACCTTCTCATACAGTCCGGTTCCTAACGATGGGGGTGGTACAGGTGGTATCATCTGTGCCAACACGGACGACACGCAGCGCATTATCGGCGAGCGTCAGTTAGCACTATTGCGGGAATTGGCGGCGAAGACAGCAGACGCCCGAACCTTCGATGATGCCTGCACACGGAGTGCAAAATGTCTAGAAACTAACCCCTACGACCTACCCTTTGCGATGATTTATCTGGTCGATCCGGGTCAGGAGTGGGTTTATTTGGCTGGGACATCGGGCATCGAGCGAAACCACAGAGCCGTTGCTGAACGCATCTATCTCGATTCAGATTCGCCTTGGCCGTTTGCAGAAGCAATCGCAACGCACAAGCCATGCCTGGTTGGCGATTTGGAAGCCTTGTTGGGTCGCTTGCCGACGGGGGCTTGGCAGCGCTCCCCGCATCAGGCGGTCATTGTGCCCATCGCTGCCTCCGGGCAAACAGGGCAAGCTGGTATCTTAGTGGTCGGTTTAAACCCGTTCCGACTCTTCGACGATAACTATAGCGGATTTATCGATCTGGTTGCCGCTCAGATTGCGGCTAGCATTGCCAACGCTCAAGCCTACGAGGAAGAACGCAAACGCGCAGAAGCGTTGGCTGAAGTTGATCGCGCCAAGACCATCTTCTTTAGCAACATCAGTCATGAGTTTCGCACTCCGCTCACCCTAATGCTAGGCCCCCTGGAAGAGATGCTGGTCAATTCCGCCACACTCTTACCCAGCGAACGCTCTCACCTCGAAACCGCTCACCGCAACTCCCTGCGCTTGCTCAAGCTAGTGAATACGCTGTTGGACTTCTCCCGGATTGAGGCAGGACGAGTCCAGGCGGTATATGAGCCAACAGATTTGGCGATGCTTACTGCTGATTTAGCAGGGATGTTTCGCTCCGCGATCGAACAAGCTGGAATGCGCCTCGGTGTGGACTGTCCTCCACTCCCTGAACCCATCTATGTAGACCGGGAAATGTGGGAAAAGATTGTTCTCAACCTACTTTCCAATGCGTTTAAGTTCACCTGGCAGGGAGAAATTACGGTTGCCTTACGTTGGGCGGATGACCATATTGAGCTAGAAGTCCGAGACACCGGTACTGGGATTCCCGCCGAAGCGATGCCGCAGTTGTTTGAGCGCTTCCATCGGGTGGAAGGAGCAAGGGGGCGAACCTATGAAGGGTCAGGCATCGGTCTGTCGTTAGTGCAGGAATTAGTCAAACTGCATGGCGGCACGATTCAAGTGAGTAGCGTTGTTGATCGTGGGAGTTGCTTTACCGTGCTGATGCCCACAGGCTACGCCCACATTCCGACAGAACGCATTAGTACATCTCGCACCCTTACTTCAACCGCAATGGGGGCTGCAACCTATGTGGAAGAAGCCTTGCGCTGGTTGCCAGAGGAAGAGATCAGGGGAAGTAGAGTAGCAACAGAAGTCGGGGGAGAATTATCCTTTGTTTCCTCCTGTGCTCCCTTTTTATCCTGTACTCCCTCTGCCCATATTCTTTTGGCTGACGATAACGCAGATATGCGCGATTATGTAAAACGCCTGTTAGTCACTCAAGGGTATGAAGTGGAAACCGTAGTAGATGGAGTGGCGGCTTTAAGGAGTATGAGTCAGCAGCTTCCCGACTTGGTTTTGACGGATGTGATGATGCCAAGGCTGGATGGTTTGGGGTTGTTGCGATCGCTGCGGGATGACCCCCATACCCGGGAAATTCCCATCATCCTCTTGTCTGCCCGTGCTGGGGAAGACTCTCGGATTGAAGGGCTCGAAGCTGGAGCGGATGATTATCTGATTAAACCCTTTTCGGCTCGCGAGCTGCTGGCACGAGTCGAGGCAACCTTGAAACTGGCTCAAATGCGGCAGGAAGCAACCCGTCGCGAGGAAGTTTTACGAGCTGAGATCCAGTCCGCCAAGGACGCTCTGGAGAACGTACTATCCAGAATTGAGGATCAGTTTTTAGCATTGGATCGGGATTGGCGTTATACCTATGCCAATGACCGGGTCGTGGAAGTCACAGGCAAAAGCCGAGAAGAACTCCTGGGTAAAAACATTTGGGAATTATATCCCGATACCATCGGTAGCGAGTTTCAAATTGAACTACAACGTGCCGTAGCCGAACAAATTCCCCTTCAATTTGAATACTTCTATCCATCAATGAGCCGATGGTTCGAGAACCGGATCTATCCCTCATCGAATGGGCTGTCTATTTTTGTTGCCGATATCACTGATCGCAAACACGCACAGGAGGCTCTGCAACAACGAGAAGCCGAATTGCAACTGATTACAGATACCGTTCCAGCTCTGATTGCCTATATTGACGGCGATCGCCGTTATCGCTTCGCCAACCGTGCTTTTACCGGCTGGTTTGGAAAACCTGTAGAGGAAATTATCGGTCAGCGCGTGGAAGAATTGGTCGGTGAAACGGCATATCAGTATCTACGCTTTGATATTGACAAAGCCTTAGCCGGAGAACCCGTTACGAGCGAACTATGGGTGCCCTTTAGGGAGGGAGGTTCCCGGTATGTTCGCCGACAATATATTCCTGACATTGACAGCCAAGGAGAGGTCAAAGGGTTGTTTGCGATGATTACTGACCTCACCGACCTCAAACAGACTCAGGAGGCATTCCGCGCTAGTGAGGAGCGGTTCGGGGCGATCGTGAACCAGGCAACGGTCGGGATTGCACAAATGGATTTAACAGCTCAATTCGTGCTGGTCAACCAAAAATATTGCGATATCGTCGGTTATCCGATGGCAGAACTGCTACAGAAGCGGAAGCAAGATATCACTCATCCGGACGATTTGCCCTACAACATGGAGCTTTTCCATCGCTTGATCACGCAAGGGGAGAGCTATGCGATCGAGAAGCGCTATATCCGCAAAGACGGCTCTGAAATTTGGGTGAGCAACAATGTAGCAGCGATTTGTGATGCGTCTGGGAAACCGGAATCTGCAATCTCCGTTGTGGTCGATATCAGTGAACAAAAAGCCGCGATGCGCCAACGCCAGCAAGCCGAAGCCGACCGGGAACGGGTACTCCAGGAATTGGCGATCGAACGTGCTCGGTTTGAGGCTGTATTACGACAGATGCCTGCGGGCGTGATGATTGCAGATGCCGCATCGGGCAAATTGGTACTCACGAACAAACAAGCCAAACAAATTGTTGGCTATGACTACGAACAATCGCTGCAATTGGGAGAGTATGACCAGATTGCACCGTTTCAGGGCTTGCGTTTAGACGGTCAACCTTACAACGCCAAAGACTATCCCCTGATGCGATCGCTGCAAACGGGCGAAACCATAACCAACGAAGAAATCGAGCTATACCGAAGTGATGGTTGTCGCATCTTTATGAATACGAACTCAGCTCCCATTCTGGACGGCGAAGAACAAATTGTGGCGGCGGTTGTGGTCTTTCAGGATGTGACCGATCGCAAACAAGCTGAGGTGGCACTACGCCAAAGTGAAGAACGCTTTCAAGCGTTTATGAATAATAGCCCAGCCGCTTCTTGGATTACGGATGCAGACGGGCGTATAATCTACCTCAGTCAAACCTATTCCAGCATTTTTGACTTTCCCAAGGATAACGTCATCGGCAAAAGCGTCTTCGATCTATATCCGGCTGAAGTCGCCGAGCAATTTCTCACTAACATTCAAAAGGTTGCCCAAAGCAATCAGGTGATTGAAGCGCTCGAAACGGCCCCGCGCTGTGATGGTACGCTCGGTGATTTTCTGGTGTACAAATTTCCCATTGAAGATGTCTCTGGGCAACGCCTAGTCGGAGGGGTTGCCGTTGACATCACCGATCGCAAACGAGCTGAAGAAGCCTTGCGTCAGAGCGAGGAGCGTTATCGGTATTTAGCCGAATCTATCCCGCAGTTGGTGTGGACTACCAACGCCGAAGGAATACTACTCGATGTCAATCAACGCTGGTTCGACTTCACGGGATTAACTTTGGCAAAAGTACGAATCGAAGGTTGGAAAACGCTCGTCCATCCCGATGACCTCCCAAGTCTGGTCGAGTACTGGAGAGCCGCCCAGCGAGATGGCAGCCTCTATCAAGCCGAAGGTCGAATGCGACGGGCAGATGGGGTATATCGCTGGCATTTGCACCAAGCCGTACCCGTGAAGAATGAATGGGGTCAGGTGATCAAATGGTTTGGTACGGCAACAGATATTGAAGAACAAAAACGCCTAGAACAGCAGCGCGAACTTCTCCTACAACAGGAACAAGCCGCTCGCGAAGCGGCTGAACAGGCTAACCGGATTAAAGATGAGTTTCTAGCCGTACTCTCTCACGAATTGCGATCGCCCCTCAACCCTATCCTCGGCTGGTCAAGATTACTGCAAACCCGAAAGTTTGATGCCGATAAAACTTCTGAAGCCTTGGCAACTATCGAACGCAATGCCAGGTTACAGGCTGAATTAATTGAAGATTTGCTCGATGTCTCCCGGATTTTGCGCGGCAAACTCAGCTTGAATATTACTCCCGTCGCTCTGACATCCACCATTCAAGCCGCGATGGAAACGGTACGTCTAGCGGCTGAAGCTAAATCCATTCAGATGTGTACACAACTTGCACCCCAGGCGGACGTCGTTTCAGGGGATGCCAGCCGCTTACAGCAAGTCGTTTGGAACCTGCTCTCCAACGCGATTAAGTTCACACCCCCAGGAGGACGGGTCGATATCCGGCTAGAGTGCATTGGTTCTCACGCCCAAATTACCGTCAGCGATACGGGTAAGGGAATTCCGGTAGACTTCCTACCCTATGTATTTGACTACTTCCGCCAAGCCGATGCTACTACCACCCGCAAGTTTGGCGGGCTGGGGTTAGGGTTGGCAATTGTCCGTCACCTAGTCGAACTGCATGGGGGAACCGTTCAGGCAGATAGCGCTGGTGAGGGGCAAGGAGCCACCTTTATTGTTAAAATCCCTCTCCTGCTGTCTCAACCCCAAAACGAGCAAAACAGCGAACAGCCTGAGCCATCTTTGGATTTGCAGGGCATAGAAATTTTAGTGGTCGATGATGATGTCGATACACGGGAGTTTGTCGTCTTTCTGCTGGAACAGTATGGAGCGCAGGTAAGAGCCGTTGGCTCAGCCCATGACGCACTTGCGGCTTTAACTCAATCTGTACCCGACTTGCTGTTGAGCGATATCGGGATGCCGGATGTGGATGGATATATGCTCATACAACAAGTGAGAAGCTTACCGCCAGAGCAAGGAGGGCAAATTCGGGCGATCGCTCTTACCGCCTATGCGGGCGAAATCAACTATCAGCAGGCGCTATCAGCAGGGTTTCAAAGCCATCTGTCTAAACCTGTAGAGCCAAACGAGTTAGTTGCTCTTGTCACCAAGCTAGCTCAACGTCAGTAGCTCACAAACTCGACCTCTGGCAAAACGTGGTCTTTGAAGCTTGTTTATACACCGTTAGCGATTTTCCTGGGAGCGTAGGAAGCGCACTTAATCTTTGGTTGAATGTCACAATGGTCTGTATAGTAAGACACATCGGACTCAATTTATCCTTGAGGGGTGTACCCAAAGGTTGATTAATATTTTCTACCAGCTTCCCTAGAATCTGATTGCAACCAGAGAGTGTGTTTGAAAGCAATGCAATTAGATACAGGATTTATTTTTACAGACCCCAAGACCGATTTCACCTGGGAAATTTCCCATCCTTGGCTAAGTCGATGGCGGAAGCAGCAAGTTGGCTGGATTTGTAAAAGGGCAGGCTTCAATCCATTACAATATCCAGTCTCTAACTGGTACGAGCATGACATCATCACATGTATTCAAGCCAGTGGCGTCAGCAACAATCCAGCGTCGGGGTACTCGCTCATGGGATAGACAAGGCTGATACAATCCTGAATGTTTTGGAATTGAGTGCTAACGAATGGAGAGCGATTCTGCCGCAACAGGCTATGGTGTTGTATTAGTAACCGCGTCTTCCCAGGAAGAAGGAAAAGCGATCGCGCAAGCTTTAGTGGAAGCTAAACTAGCTGCTTGTGTCACTCTCATGCCCGTGCATTCCATCTATACCTGGCAAGGTCAAGTGATGGACGAACAAGAGTGGCAAATGGTGATTAAAACCGAATTAGCCCAATTCCCTGTATTAGAGAACAAGATTCGAGAATTGCACTCTTACGAAGTCCCTGAAATTATTGCATTGCCTATTGTGGCCGGTTCGGAGCCTTATTTGCAGTGGATTTCCAACTCATGTAGCGGCTGATTCGTAAAACATCATTCCTTTGGGTTGTCTAGCTTTTTGCCGTTTGTAGAGGTCTTGGAGCGTATATTGTGGCAAAACTGACTTAGCTGCATCACGGGCTTCCTGCCCAATTTATGATTGATAATAATTTCTTATTAATTCTTGCTAACTTTCCCCACCTCCTGGAATTTTTACGGCTATTTTTCAGGAAAGTCCTGAGCTTACTGAGTCACAACGGAAAGAAACGTTTCAGAAAGATTCTCATCTGAGTAATAATCTTTAATCGGTCAAGACAGCATTCTTGGTAATCAACGTTTTGACCAATAGAACCCAGACCCAGGAATAAGGAAACAATATTAGTGAAAGTACGCTGGCTCTTACCCGGCATAATGGGCGCTTTTGTACTCTGCGCTCCCGCTCAAGCAGGTAGCTTAGAATCTTGGAACTTCAATCGCCCTCTTCGTCAACTCAACTTGACGACAGATGAGGGAGTTCAACCCAGAGTCTTTCTGATGGCGAACCCCACTCGCCTTGTGATTGATCTTCCGAACATTACTCTAGAACGCTCTCAAACTAATCAAGGGGTAGACCTCTCGATTAAGGAGATACGGGTAGGACAGCTTGACCCCCAAACCACCCGGATGGTGGTTGAATTAGCTCCTGGCTACACCTTAGACCCCAAAAAAGTCCAGGTTCGTGCAGATTCCTCCACACGCTGGGTTCTCCAGTTACCTAATGCTGAGCGAACTACAGGTAATAACCCCCGTGAATTGGGTTCAACTGATTCTACAGGTCAAACCCAACAGGCTATTGCTGTACCCCCAGCACCTGCCTCACGGTTTGGCGGAGTGGTTTCTTTAGGGAAGGAAATGCCAGGACTTGAGCCTCAAATTCAATCGTTGATGGCTCGCTATAGTTTTCTCCAGACGGGTATGTTTTTCTTGGATCTGGATACGGGAAACTATTTGGACATCCGTGGCGATCGCGTTTTTCCAGCCGCCAGCACCATTAAGCTACCCATCCTCATTGCCTTTTTCCAGGATTTAGACGCGGGGAAAGTGAACCTGAATGAAACCCTGGTTATGCGGCGGGACTTGATGACCAACGGGTCTGGAACGATGCAGTACCAAAGAGCGGGTAAAAAGTTCAGTATCCGAGAGACGGTGACCAAGATGATTACGATTAGCGATAATACCGCTACCAATATGATCATCGATCGCTTAGGCGGAAGAGCAAGACTCAATCAGCGTTTCCAGAGTTGGGGACTGAAGGACACGGTGATCCGCAATATGCTCGGTGATTTTAAAGGCACCAATACCACCAGTCCTAAAGACTTAGTCCGATTACTCTCACTGGTTGCCGATCAGAAGTTACTGGCTCCATCCAGTCGGGAGCAGGCTTTAGAAATATTACGTAATACCAAAACGAGAACACTGCTACCTGCCGGTTTGGCTCCTGGTGCTGAGATTGCTCATAAAACTGGAGACATCGGTTTTCTGATCGGGGATGCAGGAATGATTGAGATGCCGAATGGCAAGCGCTATTTGGCCGGAATTTTCGTCAGACGTCCCTATAAAGATGTCAGGGGGCGAGATTTTATCCGTCAAGTTTCCCAAATCGTCTATAACTATCTGGATCATCAGACGGCAGGACTTCCCATGAATTCATCGTCACGCTGAAACGATTACTGCAAGTAGGGTGCGTCAGAATGTACCCTACTTGTGCAGCGTGGCGGAAATAACTATCCAGTTGAAAAAGGTTAAAAAGCTTGCTGTACAAGCTTTCTTTCCTTCTGCCTTCTGCCTTCTGCCTTCTGCCTTCTGCCTTCTTGCACTAGTTTTCTGATTTGGGAATGTCACAAGAACGCCCTACGGACATTCTTCTGCTTTGAATTTATTACGCCATGTTAATAAACTAACAATCATCTAATTGACCGATCTCAAGAGCAGAAATGGCTTTTGTGATAGGCATTTTACTCATTTCAGTCCTGCCTGTTCAAGCTCTAACGGCTTAATATCCCCCTTTCAAAGTAAACTTCCGTGTCATTTACTTCTGCCTTGAATAGGGAGTGGTAAATTAGTAATTGAAGCTGGAAAGCTTCTCTGACAGATACTACAGCGCAGTCCACATTAGATTCAAGGAGTAAAAAACGCTGTTTCACTTAAAGTCTGTCTCATCAAAAAACAACATCAACACTCAACAGAACGCTAATATTTCCTAAGTTAGTGAATGGAGAGTTATGCACTTGACGATGTTATTCAGTGCAACTCTATTTAGTATTACTTAAGATAGGAAGTCACTTAGTATTCCAGCTTGAGTGTTGTTGTTGTTTTAAAGCTTAAACATAAAATTTAAAAAGCGCCCCTATTGAGGAGACGCTTGATTAGCTATAAATTGAACGTGAGACAACGTTCACCATGTGGTACTCACTCGACTATTGTTCGGGCAATAATCCGAACAGTTAATGGCAGACTCGGTATTGGCGACGGAGGGATGCACCGTACACTTCAGACGGTAATCTGCTGTGAAAAACTGACAATGGCTACAGGGAATTTGATGCATACGTTTGGCAATCGTAACGCTGTGTGTGACAGTTGACCAGATGGTTAAACCGACCAGAAGGATTAACCCCCAAGTTAAGCAAAAGCATATCGGCACCAAATAAGGCTGGATGGCGTACACCAGTGGCTGTAGCAATTGAAACATGGCTTGATTGTTGGTAGAGGAAGCAATGAATATCAATTAAATTAATTTAATTCATAAGTTTTTGCAATAAGCTATAGTAGGATTCGGGTTCACTTCGTCGCTAAAAGGGCAACTGAAGCAGCTAAAGTGTATTTGGTTGAGCCTGATCTTTGCAGCGATCGCACCTAATACCAAGTTGCGGTCAAACGTAGTAAACTTGCAAGAGTGCATGATTATTGATAAAAGCAGTAAGAGCAAGGGTTCAGGGCGGGTGCGATCGCAAAAAGCACGCTTGAACTCACTATTCCTACTGAACCCGACAATAAGAAAAAACACCTAACCCTGCTCCGGGTTAATCATCAAAGCGAGCGTGGAGTATGGCACACAGGAGTAGGTGAAAAAGTAAGCCAGGAAGGCAAGGCTTAGTGGTCGGTGACAACTGTTCCTGCATGGAAGCAATTGACTTTGCCTGCACTCGCTACGCCTTAAGTTCTCGTTCATGCTCAAGTTAAACAGGGATTCTCAAATGAGGAAAAAAAGTCAGCGATCGCAGCCGTTCCGGTTCAGCTAAAAGCTCAACTAGCCCAAGATTAAGTTCATCTTCAACTTGGGAAAGAGACTTAAATATCCGCTTATAAAAATGCTTTTCTCTAATCTCATCCCACAGGTGTTCTACAGGCATCAACTGAGGGCTATAAGACGGTTGATAAACTAGACGAATATTTTCCGGGACTTTGAGGCTGTTTGACCGATGCCAAGCGGCTTTGTCTACTTGCAGAATAATGAAATAATCAGCAAACTCTACCGAAACCTGCTGTAAAAACAGATTCATCATCTGTGTATTCACGTAGGGTAAAATTAAACAGGTCATTTGACCCAAAGACGGTGCTACAGCCGCATAAGCATAAACATACTGTCAGACCTGCTGTTTCGCGACAGTGGGACGGAGTCCTTCTGGGCACCAGCAAGAACGTATCTCCCCAAGCCGACCAAATCGCCCTTCATCTCCTGCCATGATTAGCAGGGGTCTAGTATCTAGAGGGTCTCTAGGCAAGATTAATTTGTTCTACCTGATAGGCAAAGTTTTTTTAAACTCCTCTTGGGCTTGGTTGTTACTTTTGGGATGTACGGGGCGCGGCACTATTTTCCGCCACTGGTGTCGCTCCAATAAGCGGTAAATTGTCGTTTTATGGACTTTGAATCCCACCAGCTTCTCGTAGGCGAGTTGAATCTCTTTGGTTGTCGCAATCTGTCCTTTGGCTGCTTTTTGCTTAAATGAGTCTATCAGTTGTTTTTCTTGTTCCCAACTCAGGTAACTGTTGCGTCTCCCTCCGCTACCTGGTCTCTTGAGCGCCTCTTCTCCTTGATTGTTGTAGCGTTGGATTACTTTATGCACGAATCCTTTAGACACGCCTACGTGTTTGGCAATATTTCTTGCCGAACGCGGGTCTACCATCCCGTTATAAATTACTAACCACCTTTGTTTCTCCCAATGTTTCTTTGCCGTTTTCAGCTTCCACTTAACCGTTTGTATCTCTAAGTGTGGGCTGGTACAGGTCACTGGGTTCATTAGTCATCCTCCCTTCAGGAAGCGCTCTGCCTCGCGCCATTGAGAGTCTTTTTGTGGAAGAGCGCTTTTCTCAAAAGCCACGTACTCTTGCAAGTCTACTATGTTTGACCGCAACTTGGTATAAGCTTCAGGCATCGGCGTTTGAGCTCACAGACGGCTCAACAAAAGAATAAGAATTGTAACCGACGGCTAAGGCTTCGGAGCTGATGTTGAATTTAAATGATGTAGGAAGATTCTTGAAGTGTCCTCTTCTCTTAAACATCGCTCTAGGTGCATTCAAATATTAAAAACAGTTATTT
This sequence comes from Microcoleus sp. AS-A8, assembly GCA_039962225.1. Taxonomy (NCBI): domain Bacteria; kingdom Bacillati; phylum Cyanobacteriota; class Cyanophyceae; order Oscillatoriales; family Microcoleaceae; genus Microcoleus; species Microcoleus sp. AS-A8. Next base: position 655,758 of record JAMPKV010000001.1, on the reverse strand, counting down.
GTAATTGATCTAGTCAAATAATCTGCTTTGCCAGATTTTTAGATAGAATTTTCAGGCAGCCCTAGAGTGAAGTGACTCTCTTGGGTGCCCCGGCGGACTTACTTGTTGTATAACAAGCTACCTTTTGGCTTCCGATAGACCATTAAGCACAGCATTGAACAATCAATGCCTCGATTTGGATACCTAGAGGTGATGTTTTCAGCGTGAGTACGGATGAAAATTCATTCACGACTTTCAGCCGTCTCCGATATACAGCATGTAGCAGTCGGTCGATTAACTCTCTCTCTTCGTCAGGGAGTGACTCTCCTAACAAAGCCGCCATCAGCCTATAGCGGTCTGCCAAGGTAATTTTTCCAGAGTAACTGACTTGAGCGAATAACTCAGGCAGTGCATTCGGTAGGAGAGAAACTGGAGTTAACATCTGGAGTAACAACGATTCAACATCTCCGAACATACTTGCTCCTGACACGAGAAGAAAACAGCAAAATCCCCTAAATCAGAACATGGGGCCACTGATCAATCTCCGTAATTTCTCGGAACTCCTCTGGCGCAACCAATGAAAAAAGAGAGCGGGAGAGGTTGGGTAATTCCCAGATCCGAAAAAACAGACCTTTAAGGAGTTGCTCTTGTCCACCACGCTCTGCTAAAAACTAAGGAAAAAGTTGAAAAACCCTTTCCAGGGGAGGAAACTTGATCATGGCTGATGGGTTGCATCTATGTATACAGGGAGGTTAAGTATGGGCATCGAAATTTTTTACTGTAACCAAATCCCCATGTTTGATTTAGCAGAACTAGATTGGCTCATACAAACTCCTGAGCGGGACTGGGAACTCGAAGAAGAATTAGGTCAGGTAGTTTGGAGGGTAGAATACGATGCCGAACATCCCGACATGCAGTACTATAATCGCGACGAAACATGTCTCCGAGTAGGTTTTGTCGGGGTAATCTTTGAAGATGAGGCGACCTTAGATGACCGCTGTGCCATCTTCCCTAGTTATTGCACCAGCTTACTCCCTTCCGAGTTGACGTATCTTCAAAATAGCCTAGTGTTTTAGCCAGGTTGAACTCTTAAGGGAATTTAACGGGTGAGCGCACTAACTTTAACTTAGGCAAATAGGCCGTAGCTTGTTTCCCACTCATTCGGCTAGAAGGGAATATCATCTAAATCTTGTGAGTTATCTGGAGTTGGAGTGGTTGAAGTGCGAATGGCGGGGGTTTCATAAGTTGGCTCAGTCACTGAAGAAGTGTAGTCTCTCTCCAAATCGCGAGTATTAGGCATCGGCGCTGATTGCCGAGGTGACCTTAAAGGTACCACCACATTATTGGATTTTGGAGAAGAAACAGGTGCTGAAGCCTCAGAGGTTGTCGCAGGTACAGCGACATGAGGTTCAAATAAAGTATCAGCGCCCAGTTTGTAAATGCGGGAGACGGTCAATTCCGCTCGTTTTTCCTTAAACCCTTCTGATCGCTCCACGGTATTCATGCCCAATCGACCTTCGATGACGACGCGATCGCCCAGGGCATAGTTTTCCTTAATGGAATTAGCCAAATTTCCCCAACCGACCACTCTTAACCGTGCAGGTGGGTCTTCAGCCCGTTGACTGGGAAACTCGACCAGCATCTGGGCGATAGGCGTTTGGCTATCAGCCGTGTAACGAAGTTCTGGATCTTGAATGATTTGTGCCATCAAGATGCAGCTATTCATCGTGAAATCCTCCTTGGCGCTCTTGGTGATCGACCGGCTAGGCAAGAGTTCTACATGCTTTCCGAGTCAAGCTAGTTGCTAGGTGCTCAGTGGAAAGCCGTGAAACCTCTCCCCCTTAATGTACAAGTAGCAGGTCAAAAAAATAAAAGGAGTCTGCACATGTTTCAGCCTCCTCCTGATCCATCATAGAACAAGCGTACCAAAGGTGTTAATCGAGTGGTGAATTGCGGACTGGGAAAGAGTGAAAAAGGGTTGATTCAATATTCACTCTTGCTTTCTTTGGGAGCTTATCCTTCACTCTTGTGCCCAATTCCCTGGTGTATCAGGCATCCTATCGCCATGGTGGCGACAGGATAGCCAGAGAAATAGACCGTTCTATGTTGTCATCGCTTCAACTTTGGGCGGTTCTACCACACCCTGTTCGTGTTCCACAAAGTCTTGAACGTAATTACGATATTTCCTTAAACTGTCATCAACCCAATCTCGGTCATCGCTGTTGGCAAAGATGTGTACCAGGGGTTCGCCAGCATCCGGTAAAATCAACACCCAACTATCTGTTTGGTGGTTGACAATTTTCACCCCATCGATTAGCTCTAAGTTCTCATTGGGATGAGTTTCCACCAGATGGCGCATAAGGGAACCTTTCACCGTCCAAGGACAGCGCACTGTGTGGGTTTTGTGGCAAACGCGGGGGAGATCGGTACGAATTTGACCGAGCGATCGCTCCTGTATGGTTAGCATCTCAATCAACTTAGCCATACAGAACATCGCATCAAAGCCAGGATGGAGATGTGGGAAAATAAAGCCCATTTCTCCACTACCGCCCAACACAACATTAGGATTGGCTTGAGAGGCTTCCATCAACGCCGTTGGATTCGCTTTAGTCCGAATCACTTTGCCATCATGACGGCGAGCAATTTGTTCAACGGCACTCGATGCCTGTACGGGTACAACCACTGTGCCTCTGGGATTGGCGGTGAGCATGACGTTGACCATCAGCGCGGTTAAAACCTCGCCCCGAATCGGGATGCCTGATTCATCCACCAAAATCAGCTGTTCTCCATTCGCCGACACCTGTGCACCAAAATTCGCTCTCAGTGCTTCGACAACATGACCCAACTGCGCGAGCAATCCCTCCCGTTCGTGGTTTGAGAGTCCCATTTGGTTCAAACTGGCATTGAGAACAACCGCATCACAACCAAATTTTCCTAGCAATTGCGGGAGTACCGCCCCCGAAACCGAGTAACCGTAGTCAATCACGACCTTGGAACCACTGTTGCGAATTGCTTCAATATTCAGATGTCGGGTAAACCCAGTACTGTAGAGATCGTTCACTTGACTGGGGTAGCCCACATTACCAATTTCATGAATTTGCGATCGCCGCAAGTCTTCCTTGAAATAAGCCCCTTCGATTTTCTTCTCCTGCCCCTTGGAGATATTAATTCCCTGGGAGTTGAAAATTTCGATCAGAATGTAATCCGGACGGTCTGGGTGGACTCGAACGTGAATGCCCCCAACCACCGAAAGTGTGGGTATCACCAAGCGAGCAATGGGAATGGCTGTGTGTTCCAGATTCTGGACATGGACTCCCACAGACATCAATCCAGCAATTAAAGCCCGCGACACCATGCGGGAAATACTGCGTTGATCGCGGGATATCGCGACTTGGGAACCTGGTTTTAAGGTTGAGCCATAAGCCGCCCCCAACTTAACCGCAAATTCTGGAGTAATGTCAATGTTTGCCAACCCTTGAACACCGCGCTGACCAAACAGATTCCGTTGAGCCGTTTGACCCCAAATCAAATTAATATTCAATGTGGCTCCCGATTCAATCCGCTTACAAGGCCAGACGCGCACACCTGGACTGACTAATGCTTCTTCACCGATGGTAGAGAGGGGGCCAACGACGGCACCTTCCAAGACATGAGCGCGACGGTCTACCCTCGTGCCTCGGCAAATCACACAGGCACGCAGATGTACTTCCTCACCAATGATTGCGCCATTCCAGAGAATGGGACGCTTCAGATCAGCATCTGCGCCGACGGTGACATTATCACCAATCACCGTTCCCGCTTCGATCGTTACTCGTGGGCCAATACGGCAGTTGCTGCCAATCAGTGCCGGGGTTTCAATCTTGGCTGTCGGGTCAATGTAGGTATTCTGACCGACCCATAATCCTGGCTTTTGCTCAGGGTAAGCAAAGTCTAGATCCACCTGTTGGTGTAAAGCATCGTACTGGGCTTCGCGGTAGGCATCCAGGTGACCGACATCACACCAGTAACCCTCTGCAATGTAGCCATACATTGGCTCATTTTTGGCTAAGAGCAACGGAAACAAATCTTTGGAAAAGTCACATTCCTCATTAACGGGCAGGTAGTCTAAAACTGATGGTTCCAGAATGTACGTCCCGGTGTTGACCGTATCTGAAAAAATTTCACTGGTCGAAGGCTTTTCTAAAAACCGTCGAATACGCATTTCCTCGTCGGTGATCACGACCCCAAACTCAACTGGATTGGGAACGCGAGTCAGAACTAGAGTTGCTTTTGAATTCTGGCGTTTATGGAATTCAATCGCTGCGCTTAAATCAAAGTCAGTGATACTATCGCCGCTGATCACTAAAAACGTGTCATCCAGTAATTCGGCAATATTTTTGACACAACCGGCAGTCCCTAGAGGCTGGTCTTCCTCAACGGCGTAGGTCATTTGTACGCCAAAATCACTGCCGTCTTGGAAGTAGTCTCGCATGACATCGGGGAGATAGTGCAGTGTTGCTACAACCTCCGTGATGTGATGTCGCTTGAGAAGGTTGATAATGTGTTCAGCGATGGGTCGATTTAGGATCGGGACCATCGGCTTGGGAAGATCGCATGTCAGCGGCCTCAGACGTGTTCCTGAACCGCCAGCCATCAGCACTGCTCGCATAAGTCCTCCTAATTTGCGCGCTTCACGGTGTAATATCGTGAGATTCTAAGTTTTGTTACCTATTCTTAATAGTCTCCTATATCTTGAGAATTATGGTACCCCTCCACAAGATCAACTCGTCAGAAAATTAGTGACTTTTACTCTTGACAAAAATAGAACTAATGTAATATGTATTCATTTTGTTTTGAACAGTTATATATGTATATAGCTGTTTACCAATAGCTGCCTTCCTCGTTGAAGACTTAACGATCCAGTGCTACTGGTTTGAGAGTCAAGCTCTAATTAGCTCATAAATAAATAATATGTTGGGGTTGCTTTGAACATCTGGGTGACGCCGCAAGGTTCGCCTAGATAGACTAGAACTAAATTAATGCTAATTTGAGCTGTAAGGGGAATCAATTGCGTGGACTCTTCTACACCCTGAACGCGTGGCTGTAGAGGTTTCCAGATGGAAATAGGCTTGCAGCAGGGTAGCAGGCGTGAGGGAAGCGGAAATTGACGGTCAAACAGCTTTGACGCGGTGAACCTTAGTCAGTTGTTATAGGGGTTGATTGCATTATGAAACTATTTATTTTGCTGGGACTGGGAATTTACGGGTACGGCATCTGGAAGTTCTGGAAGGGGTTTGAACGAACAAACTTCTCCCGCAGTTTGCCTAACCGGGTTGCCTTGTCACTGTTGTGGCCGGCCTTGATTATTGCCAATAAGTCTTATCGCAGAAACTTTACCAAAGCCCTGAAAGGGTAAGCTGTGCCGTGACTCGTTGAGCTGGACTGATATTGCTAGACCCTAACGATCGCGCATTGGGAGGCTATTTTTTGGGTAATCGCCTCTGGCTGATTGGCGGTACGAGTGAAAGTGTTGCTTTGGCTGGCGCGATCGCCTCTCTGGGTTTGTCCTGTACGGTAACGGTGACAACAGTCTCCGCCCAGATGCTTTATCCTAAACTTCCAAGCCTCACAGTTCAAGTTGGGCGTTTGGATGTTGAGCAGTTAAATCATTTTTTCCAAGAGCAACAAATTGCGGCTATCCTCGACGCCTCTCATCCTTATGCTGTAGAAATTTCCCAAATGGCAACAAGGGCTGCGGCTCAGCGAAAAATTCCCTATCTGCGCTTTGAACGCCCAGTCGTTGACCCTCAAACTGACCATTCAAGGGTCATCAGGCTGGAAAGCTTTGAGACTCTTTTAGCTGGGGACTACCTCCTCCAACAGCGAGTACTGCTCACCGTTGGTTATAAAGCCTTACATCTATTTCAAGGGTGGCAAGATAGGTCTACCCTATTTGCCCGGATTCTACCAGCCCTCACGTCCCTGGAAGCGGCGATTGCGGCTGGATTTACTTCAGATCGGATTATTGCCATTCGTCCTCCTGTCTCCGCTGAGTTAGAAAAGTCACTCTGGCGTCACTGGGAGATTTCGCTGGTGGTAACAAAGGCTTCTGGTGTGGCTGGAGGCGAAGAGATTAAGCGAACCGTTGCCGCTGAATTGGGTATCCCTCTAGTCGTCATTGACCGTCCTGTGGTTGACTACCCTCAGCAAACCAGCGATTTTTCTTTAGCCTTGGAGTTTTGTCGCACTCATGTGAGGTAGCCGCCTCGTCTGATTGGAAAAAAACGAACTACAGAGGCGTAGAGAACGCGGAGGAAAAGAAAAGAGAGAATTTTACACGTATGTTGTTTTGATAGGTAGAGTTAACGAACAGCTACAGGTTTTGTTTAAGCCCGATATTCTGACCAACGACGTTGCTCCACAACTTCAAACAGTTTAGTGCGATCAGACATCCAGAGGTTTTGCAACTCTTGACTAAAACCAGCTAGAATCCAGGGTACTCGATTGATTATTTCAAGGAGAATTTGCTCAACGTTCTGCTTATTTCCGGGAATTTCTATCGATTCTCCTTGACGATTGATGATAATCGCAGCATAGGTTTTTCCTGTAGGAATCCCATTCGTCCGGTGTTGGGTAACTTTTTCGTAAATCCAAACAATTTGCTCCAGCTTCATGATATCTAGACCGAATCTCGTCTGTCTTAGCAGCCATGATGCTGTAATCTGTAGCGACCCCAGGGAAAATTTATTGATGTCCGATTGAACTTCCGAGTCAATTTGGGCAGCGGTGCTTTCTGGGTAATCACTTAATTTTGTTAGAGATTTACCAATGGGATGCAATTCAGGAGCAGACCGCCGTTTTAATACCTTTTGCAGATTCCCAACTCCAATCACTAAACAAGGAATTCCAACCGCTAAGCCAATATATCCAGGGAAGCGGAAATCATCCTCTTGCAGCATATAAGGAAGAAATACACCTTTTAAGTTGGGATATTCAGCTTCGGTTTTATCAATGAGTTCGCTCTGAACATTGTCTGGTATATTCACCAAGTCGCCTGTAAATTTGGTGTTATCCGCGTTCCCAACTTTTGCCTTAACTACCAGTATTTTTTGTCCGACTTTTAGGGCAACATAGTCGGCAGAGATTTCTTCACTGGTAATATTTCCCGTACTTTTGCTAACTCGCTGAGTGATTTGCTGCAACCCAGTTTTGAAGGATTTGTCTCCCTCAACTGTGAGGAAGTATTTTTCCTCTGTATCGGGATTTTGAATCGATAAGAGTGCTTGCTTGTCTATAGGAAAGGGGCCGAAGCTAAAGTTGTGCCAATATCGCGGACTCATTAGTCCTACTGCGATCGGCACCAACAACAATCCTAAATTCGTTAATAAGAGATTGCGATCGCCCCGTCGAATTTGCTTGCCAATAAAACCATCCCACATCGGAATTCTCCCTTATTTCCCAATGAACCTATCCGCTCGCTCTTGTTAGCTAACGTCTTGTATCTCTGAGTCAGGGGAACTTATGCAGTTGGGTTTCTGGAGGCGTCTCGATTCTCCTGTAATCAATCATTTACCAATACAGGATTCACTCAGAACGAGCATCGAGGTTCTTGATATTCGGGTTTTGTCCCCAAATTGCTCCAAATCGATCCGGAGGTGGTCGCCAGTTTTGGAATAAAGGAATGGTAGATGCACCCTGATTAATATCCCCAGCCCTGTTAAGGGCTGGGGATTTCTTTATTTTTGCCTCTTTGCTCAAGCGTTTGCTGGGGAGCCAACGCCCAGAAATTCCTGCACTCGCTCTAAATAAACGTCCGGCTTCTCCAGCATGGGGAAGTGAGCCGTGTCAGAAATTTCAAAATACTCAACTTTTTCATTGAGCTGAGCCGCCCGACGCCCCAGTTCTGCGGGGATAATTTTGTCATGTGTACCCGCAACTAAGAGCGTTGGCACGCTGAGTTGAGCAAACTCTTGGGGCATCACCTCAGCCGCATATTTGCTCACGGATGTCAACATTGTTCCCAACGCCGCTTTGTAATCCGCCTCTAAGAAATCCTCTAAAAAAGCACGGCTCAAAGCCACAGGCAACGGACGGTGCAAAAATCGCGCCATGAACATCGCACTGGCAAAAGGAACTCGCAAGAACCAACGGGGACGGAACTGAACAACGTACTTGCCAAATTTATGGAAGGCGGAGAAGGATTTCTCGTCGTATTCAAATATGCCACTACAGGTTAAAACCGCTCGCTCGACTCGCTCTGGATAACGGTTGAGAAATAGCACAGCAGAAGACGCCCCCATGGAGTGAGCCATGATGTAGACGCGACGTAGCTCTAGAGTATCTAGCAACGCCGCTAAATCTTCAGCGTAATCCTCCATTTCATAGAGCAACTCCTCAATTGGCTCTTGGGGTAACTTTGAGCGACCAAATCCGCGTAGATCGTAGAGCAGGCAGTCAAATTGCTCGGACAGGGTGAGCGCGGTACTTTCCCAGTACCGAGCCGAACCGCCCCAGCCATGAATGAAAACGATGACTGGCTTAGTTTGAGAGGCTGTGGGTTGGCGTATCCACTCGTAGTAGTGTTCGACGCCACGAACGTTAATCACAGGCATATTAAACGATTTAAGTAAAATAAGTCATAGGGGCGTATAGTAATACGTCCCTACAAAAATCTGCTATTAAAAATTTTCCTACGCTCTGGCTCGAATCTCCTAGCCAAATCTCCTCTTTTTTAAGCGGATTCTGGTTTCGGTAGGGAAGAGGGATGTACCAATAGTTCTGCTGTGGAGCGTTTTTCCACCATTTCCCGCGTAATCATACAGCGAGTGACATCCTTACGAGAAGGCAACTCGTACATCACGTCTAGCATCAATTCTTCCACAATGCCGCGCAATGCTCTAGCCCCCGTTTTCCGGCGGTAAGCTTCTTGCGCGATCGCCCGAATCGCATCTGGTTTAAACTCCAATTGCACGCTGTCCATCTTCAGCAGTTTTTGATACTGCTTCACCAGCGCATTGCGGGGTTCCGTCAAAATTTCCATCAACGCTTCTTCATCCAATGGGTCAACGACCGCCACCACAGGCACGCGTCCAATGAACTCTGGAATCATGCCAAACTTCACCAAGTCGTCCGGCTCTAAATGCCGTAACACATCAGCTGTGCGCTTGTCTTTGGACTGACCCTCTCCAGGTTGAATAAACCCGATGGAGCGCTTGCCAATCCGCTGCTCGACCACCTTCTCCAAACCAACAAAAGCTCCCCCGCAAATAAACAGGATGTTGCTCGTGTCAATTTGAATGCAATCTTGATAGGGATGCTTACGACCCCCCTGTGGCGGTACATTGGCAACCGTCCCTTCTAACATCTTGAGCAAAGCTTGCTGGACGCCTTCCCCAGAAACATCCCTGGTAATGGAAGGGTTTTCACTTTTACGAGCAATCTTGTCTATTTCATCGATATAGATAATCCCACGCTGAGCTTCCTCCACATCGAGGTCTGCCACTTGCAGCAGCCGCAGTAAGATATTCTCGACATCTTCCCCGACATAGCCGGCTTCCGTCAGCGTCGTGGCATCGGCGACCGCAAAAGGTACATCCAATACACTCGCTAACGTCTGAGCCAGAAGGGTTTTCCCGCAACCGGTCGGCCCCATCAGGAGAATATTGGACTTTTGCAGCTCTACCACATCCTCCAACCCCGCCTTGCCAGTGCCCTTAGACTGAATAAAGCTCAGGCGCTTGTAGTGGTTATAGACGGCAACCGAGAGAACTTTCTTGGCGTCGTCTTGACCAATAACATGCTCATCCAAGTACTTTTTCAATTCCCTGGGTTTGGGAATTTGATTCAACGAGAGACCCGAAGCACGAGCGCGACGCTTCTGCGGGGGTTCTTTGGGGGGTACGGGTTGGGGAGCTGGCCCACTCGAGTCGAGCAACTCCTCATCTAGAATTTCGTTACACAGGTCAACGCATTCATCGCAGATATAAACTCCTGGCCCTGCAATTAGCTTACGCACCTGCTCCTGAGACTTGCCGCAAAACGAACATTTTAGATGGGAGTCGTATTTAGACATATGAAGCCTCTTACTTGATAGGAGTGACAGCTGCTTCCGACTTGGGAAGATTCTGCCTGGTGATGACCTGATCGATCAAACCATAGTCTTTCGCCTCAGCCGCTGACATAAAGAAGTCGCGCTCAGTATCTGCTTCGATTTTTTCGAGCGACTGACCCGTATGATGAGCCAGTAACTGGTTCAGCGTCCGCTTATGGTAAAGAATTTCTCTAGCTTGGATTTCAATATCTATCGCCTGTCCCTGTGCACCACCCAAAGGTTGGTGAATCATGATTCTGGAATTGGGCAGAGCCATCCGTTTACCGGGCGCTCCGGCGGTCAGGAGAAATGCTCCCATGCTGGCAGCTAAGCCGAAGCATATGGTAACAACATCTGGACGAATTTGCTGCATGGTGTCATACATCGCCATCCCTGCTGTTACTGAACCACCGGGCGAGTTGATGTAGAGTTGAATATCTTTTTCGGGATCTTCGGCATCTAAAAACAGGAGTTGGGCAATAATGGAGTCAGCGACAGTATCGTCTACCTGCGTCCCCAAAAACACGATGCGCTCTCTTAAGAGCCGTGAGTAGATGTCAAAAGCGCGTTCCCCTATACCGGACTGCTCTACCACCATCGGGACGACGTTGCTAGGGCCAAGAGAGCCAATGTCAAAGGAACTTAAGCTCGTGAACTGGTAGCCGTTGGACTGAGATTGCAGCATAGAACAGACGTTAAAGCATTTTAGTTAGCCGTGGTGCTATCTTGCCCCTGCATAAAAGGGGGAATATAACAACTATTCTTCTAGTGATCATTATGCCTCAATTGGCAGACGACTGACGGTCTGAGGCATTGGATTTGGGCTTGGGGATCGGGAGAGATAGCCCTCCCATCCTCCATCTTTTCTCTATTCAGCGGGTTCGGCTTGTACGTCAATCGTCTGGGACGCGGCCTCAATTTCCGGTTCTTGAGCGACCGACGCTGTTGGAGACTCAATTTGAGTTTCTTCTCCTTCTGTTTCTTCTGTTTCTGCTGGCGTCAAGGAACCTTTGGGTACCAATTCAATCGTGGCGTGTTCTTCGAGCCACTTAATCGCTTTCTCTTTAATTAAATCGGATTCAACGACCTCCCGCAGTCGCTTGGGATCGACATCTTGTCCAGAAAGCTGTTCCAAGACTTCTTTGGATTTGGCTTCAATCTCTTCGGGTGTAACCGTGAGAGATTCCCGTTTCGCAATTTCCTGAAGAGCCAGGGATTGCTTGAGGCGGACAACGGCATCGGGGCGCGATCGCTCTTTGAGCTGTGGTAGTGTTTCGGCATTAAACAGCTTGCGTACATCCATCCCATAGCTTTCCATCTGGATCGCCGTTTGGGTCAAAAGAGTTTGGACTTCCTGCTCAATCATCGTCTCCGGCAGATCAATCTCCACTTTCTCTAGGAGTGCCTCTAATAAAGCTTGCTCCTTACTCGTCGCTGTTTCTCGATCCGCTTTTTCCTGAAACTGCTTTTCTAAGGATTCCCGTAGTTCTGCCAGCGTTTCTTTTTCGCTAACTTCTTGAGCAAAGTCGTCATCTAACTCTGGTAACTCTTTTTCCTTGAGTTCTTTCAGGGTGATGGTAAAAAGGGCCGGCTTGCTGGCTAAATCTTCTCGCGGGTAATCTTCCGGAAAAGTGAGTTCGACTTCTTTGGTTTCTCCAGGGTTCATGCCCACTATCCCGTTAACGATCCCCTCCAAAAACCGTCCTTCTCCGAGTTCAATTTGAAAGTCGGTGGCTTGAGCCCCTGAGATTTCTGTGGCTTCTTCTCCCTCGCCCGTATATCGACCACTGTAATCCACCACCGCCACATCTCCCAGCTGAGCAGGGCGTGATTCTACGGGGATGAGAGTGGCTTGCTCGACGCGACGCTGTTCTAAGAACTGCTCCACCGCCTCTGGCTCAGGCTGAGTCTCCTCGGCTTTAACACTCAATCCACTGTACTCTCCTAAGTTAATTTGGGGTGGGACATCAACAGATGCCGAAAACGTTAGTGGTTGTCCCGGCTGAAATCGACTAATTAATTCCTCATAAGTGGAGGTGAGCTGGTAGTTTCCCAGAGCCTTGATCGATTCTTGCTCAATCGCTTGTTTTAGACCATCTTGAACCAAATCTTCGAGCGCGGCTTCTTTAATTCGTTGGTGTCCCAGCCGTTGTAGCAAAATTTGACGGGGTACCTTGCCTTTGCGAAACCCAGGAATGTTGGCAGAACGTGAGAGGTTTTGCACGACCTTTTCGTAGGCTTGTTTGGTCGTTTCGGCGGGAATTTCAATCTCCAGACCGATCTGGCTCTTGGGGAGCGGTTCCTGAGTAACTTTCATGGACGCTTTCGTTTCAGACAACTGTTATATAGATTTTGTAAGGAATTAGGGCGGATATTTCAATAGATGCTTAAGCAACCAAGTCCTTTAAGGGTGAAGGCGGGTCTCTCGTGGTATCCTAGTTCCATCCAACCCGTTAAGTATAAGCATCAACCGTTTTTCCTTTGCGATTGCCCCTTTGGGACACCGCCAAGGGTGATCGTCTTTAAGACAACGCTCTAGGCAGTGCTTGTAGTTTCCGTATCTGATGATAGTACATAGGAGCGGGTATTAGCGTTAGCATGACGCATAGATTCAGCCGAACGTAGCGAACTTTACTTTGAGCGCCAAAGCGACTATAAGTAGCTACTCAATCGGGGTCTAGAGCATAAGTCGAACTATTAAGCCAAGTCTAGCCGATCGCGTAGCATCAGCCTAGACTATAAGGAATCACAGCTATTCCTTTCACGGCAGGCGAAGGGGTCTTGGGGTGTAACCGACTCAAGGGTGAAGGCTCTCTTCAGGCCAATAGCTCTGACTATCCCTCAGATGATAGAGTGAGAAACCGGACTCAAGCGTGTTAAGACAGGTAATAGCAATTTATTAAATTTCATGCCATTTTTAAAACGACGGTGCGCTAGAACGAAACCAAGTTATTAATGTAAGAGTATCCAGTAAACTTAAAAAAAATTAACGACCTATAAAGCCTCAATCCAGTCCGTGTGACAAGTATCTCTTTATTAAGTTATTAAGCTCTTTATTAAGGTGGAGGAAATTCATTTGTCTAATCCAATTCGCGTGGCTATTTTAGGCGCGACGGGTGCAGTAGGCACAGAATTACTGGAATTACTGCAAAGCCGAAACTTCCCACTTGCTGAGTTAAAGCTTTTAGCCTCACCCCGCTCGGCTGGGCGTACCCTGTCCTTCCAGGGAGAAGAACTGTTAGTAGAGCCTGTATCCGAGCAATCGTTTGAGAATATCGATGTAGTTTTAGCCTCTGCCGGAGGGTCAACGTCGAAAGCTTGGGCGGCCAAAGCTGTTGAGCGCGGCGCGGTCGTGATTGACAACTCTAGTGCCTTTCGCATGAATCCAGAGGTGCCCCTGGTCATTCCAGAGGTGAATCCTGATGCCGCAGCGATGCATCAAGGCATTATCGCCAACCCTAACTGCACAACGATTTTGATGGCCGTGGCGGTTTGGCCGTTGCATCAAGTTCAGCCCGTGCAACGAATTGTTGCTGCCACGTATCAATCGGCGAGTGGGGCTGGGATGAGAGCCATGGAAGAACTCAAGACCCAGGCGCAAGCCATTTTGCACGGGGAAACCCCGATCACAGAAAGCTTTCCTTACCCATTAGCCTTTAATCTATTCCCGCACAACACGCCGCTGAATGAGCAGGGGTACTGCGAGGAAGAGATGAAGATGGTCAACGAAACGCGCAAGATTTTTAATGCGCCCCAGCTCAGAGTTAGCGCGACTTGTGTACGGGTTCCTGTACTTCGTGCCCACTCAGAAGCGATTAATCTAGAGTTTGCACAACCCATGTCAGTCGCCAAGGCAAGAGAGGTGCTTGCCAATGCCCCTGGAGTGCAACTGGTGGAAGACTGGCAAGCCAATTACTTCCCAATGCCGATTGATGCCTCAGGTCGTGATGAAGTTCTAGTGGGTCGAATTCGTCAAGACCTTTCTCATCCCTGCGGTTTGGAACTTTGGCTGTGTGGCGACCAAATTCGTAAGGGTGCTGCCCTGAACGCGGTACAAATTGCGGAATTGTTGGTTGCGCGAAATTTACTTCGATCGGCAACAACAACAGTGACTCATTAACAAACTGGCAAGTTGAGGGATTGAAAGTTGCTAGGGTGGCAAGTTGAAAGTTCCAAATTGAAGAAATTAATCTTCAACCCTATAACCTTCAACCTTCAACCGTCTAACTGACACTTATGGCAACGGCTACGCCGAGCAAACCTTTGACCAAGGAGGAATAAAAAAAGGGTGGTCAATTTTGGACGTGTACTAACGGCGATGCTCACGCCCTTCAAGGAAGATGGCAGCGTCAATTATGAAGTCGCTGAGCAATTAGCCGCTCATTTAGTGAACAATGGCACAGATACCCTTGTCGTTTGCGGGACTACGGGGGAATCTCCAACCCTCACTTGGGATGAAGAGTACCAGTTATTTCAAGTGATACAGAAAGCCGTAGCCGGAAAAGCTAACGTTATGGCGGGAACTGGGTCAAATTCGACTCAAGAAGCCATTGCCGCGACGCAAAAAGCCGCTAAAATAGGGCTAGATGGATCGTTACAAGTCGTTCCTTACTACAACAAGCCACCACAGTCAGGACTGTATCATCATTTTCAGGCGATCGCGCAAGCCTGTCCTGACCTTCCCTTGATGCTTTACAATGTTCCGAGCCGCACCGGTCAAAATCTCCAACCGGAGACCGTTGCCCGCTTAGCCGAAATCCCCAACATTGTGGCACTCAAAGAAGCCAGTGGTAATCTCGACCAGGCCAGTCAAATTCGGCGTTTGACACCACCTGATTTTGCCCTTTACTCTGGAGATGATTCCTTTACCCTAGCCATGCTGGCAATTGGAGGCACTGGAGTTGTCAGTGTTGCCAGTCATTTAGTGGGTCAAGATCTGCAACAGATGATCCAATCGTTTGAAGCGGGGAAAATCGTTAGAGCAAGGGAAATTCATCTAAAACTTTTCCCCTTATTTAAAGTCTTGTTCTGCACGACCAACCCGATCCCTCTCAAAGCAGCGCTGAAACTGCAAGGGTGGGACGTAGGTTCCTCACGTCCTCCTCTATGTGACCTGTCAACTGAGTTTAAAGAAGAGTTAGAAAAAGTTCTGATTGAACTTGCTTTGCTTTAAAAAGCTCGGATATTACTATCTACAAAATTTTCACCATAACCCCATAAACGGAATAAATCTTACCTATGAATGGTTCTTAATAGTCTTAATAGTCCCTATCTTCCCCCGATTCAAAGACTCAAGGATAGGGGACACATAAAAAAAGAACCCATGTGGTTCAGGCATCATCTCCTCTATTCGTAGTGAGACTAGATAGATCATTGGTCGCAGACGAGGGATGGAAAAGTTTTGCATGATGCCGACTGCTTGGCGTCACCATAGATTGTTATCTACCAACTCACTGTTTTTTGAGTTTTGAACGATTTTGAATTCCGTAAACAAAGATAAACGCATACCTCAAAGGAGGCAAATGACTAACAATAAAAAATCTGCATCAGCCTTAAAAATTATTCCCCTGGGCGGATTGCATGAGATTGGCAAAAACACCTGTATTTTAGAGATCAACGATGAAATTATCCTTGTAGATGCAGGGATTGCTTTTCCCAACGATGAAATGCACGGGGTGAATATTGTTCTCCCCGATATGACCTATCTGCGGGAAAATCGCCACAAAATTAAAGGGATGATTGTCACCCACGGTCATGAAGACCATATCGGCGGCATTCCCTATCACCTCAAGCAATTTGATATTCCCGTCATTCATGGGCCACGTCTAGCCATGGCGTTGCTGCAAGGCAAACTGGAAGAAGCGGGAGTCGCCAATCGCACAGTATTGAAGACGGTTAGTCCCCGTGACATGGTACGAGTTGGCACTTCCTTCGTGGTTGAATTTATTCGCAATACCCACTCCATGGCGGATAGCTTTACCATTGCCATCCACACCCCTCTCGGTGTCGTGATTCATACGGGAGATTTCAAAATTGACCATACACCCGTGGATGGCGAATTCTTTGATTTCCAAAGATTGGCAGAACACGGTGAGAAAGGGGTACTCTGCTTACTGAGTGATTCAACCAATGCTGAAGTCCCAGGACACACCCCTTCAGAAAGTGCAGTTTATCCCAATCTCGACCGTGTTTTTGCTCAAGCACCTGGACGGGTACTGATCACAACCTTTGCCTCGTCAGTTCACCGAGTGAATATCATTTTGCAACTCGCACAGAAACACAAACGGGTTGTTTCGGTTGTCGGGCGCTCGATGCTGAATGTGATCGCCCATGCTCGGAATCTGGGTTACATTAAATGCCCAGATAACTTGTTTGAGCCATTACATGCCGTTAGCAACTTACCTCCCGAAAAGGTAGTGATTCTGACAACCGGTTCTCAGGGTGAACCGATGGCGGCAATGACGCGAATTGCCAATGGCGAACACCGACAAATTAAAATCAAGCAGGGCGATACGGTGGTATTCTCCGCTAACCCCATTCCTGGCAATACCATTGCTGTGGTCAATACCATCGATAAGCTGATGATCCAGGGAGCCAATGTCATCTATGGTCGGGACAAGGGAATCCATGTTTCCGGGCACGGTGCACAGGAAGACCAGAAGCTGATGTTATCCCTAACTCGACCAAAATTCTTTGTGCCAGTTCACGGCGAGCATCGGATGCTGGTGCAACATGCCAAGATGGCTCATGCGATGGGTATCCCCACAGAAAATACGGTCGTGATCAACAACGGGGATATCGTAGAAGTAACAGAAAATAGCATTGGAGTCGCAGGCAAGGTGCCGTCTGGGATTGAACTGGTTGATCGATGCGGCATTGTCCATGACAACGTACTCAAAGAACGGCAGCAACTGGCAGAAGATGGTGTTGTTACTGTCGCGGCAGCCGTAGACTGGGAGGGCAAACTGCTCGCCAAGCCAGAAATCCACCTACGGGGGGTTGTCTCGCTGGTTGAGAAATCCCTGTTGGAACAGTTGGTGATTAAGGCCATTGAACGGACATTAACTGAGCGCTGGACAGACTTTGCCAAGTCCTTCGAGGGTAGCGAGTTGGATATCGACTGGGCAGGCTTGCAAGTGCAAATTGAGAATGACTTACGCCGCTTAGCCCGACGTGAGCTTCAGAGTCATCCCCTTGTGGTCTTCTTGCTCCAAGCTCCGGAGGAACCCCCGGTCAAGGTCACGGGGCGACGCCGACGCTCAACGGCTAGGGTGGCTTCCTAGTCTCACTGAGAGATAAGATTAACCCCTTCTCAACAGCCAGGGGTGACCGAGGCTTTAGGAAAAAATGAAGATTTGTAAAGAATCTAGAAAACTGGCTTGAGTCAGGTTCCCTCTGTTCCTCTCTCCTACAGCCCGGTCTACTACAGGACGCGTTTGCTCAGACTGATTTTGTCCAGGAAGAAATATCCCCTGGCAAAGTCAGTCTTTTGTTTTATGATGTTCACTACACAGATCGGTTATCCTGTTAAGTGATGTTACTGAGACTCTCAATCTAACTTCACAGAAGTTCCGTGAAATTACCAAGGTAATTACCTTGTGTTTCAGTAACCATATCAATAACCAGCCCGATCACTTTAAAAGTTTAGATAGATACGTCATTCATTTCCGCCCTGATCAATTAGGTTTTTTTACTTACTCGAACGACTGTTATTCGTTCAGTGCATCTAATCAATTTGGCTTTAAGATAAGCTGCTGATTCAGTAGCTATATTGACCCCAGCCACCTTGACCGAGGGTCAGACCACCCAGAACCGTGACACCTGTAATAGTTACAAACAAGCGTTTGACTCTTTTAGGCGACATGTCCGTCCCTGCTAGAGTATGGCAATTCACCCAAGAGGGTACCGGAATTTATCCGGTATTGGATGCTGAGCGGTTGTAGGTAAATTACAGGCGATCCAGTTCGCTTTTCCCAAGCACAGGAAAGGAACTATGAATGTATCCGAGCATACAGCAAAAAATCTGACCATTACAAGTTGGGTTTGGACGCAGCCAGCTAAAACTTCTTCTGAGCCAACCACCTCGACAAATTTCCCCAAAGCCAAGAAAACCTTTGACCTGCTTCACCCTGTACGGCAGTGGCTTGAGAGCCTTGATGTCAACAGCCCTGAAATGGCACATCGACTGTGCCAACTCATCCCAGCACAGTGTCCCTTTGAACGTGAGATCAAACTATTTGGTCGTACTCTGTTCCATATTCCGCCCATGTGCAAGCTGAATCCGTTGTATGAGGAAGTTGTCGCATTGCGCTTTCGGGCTTTGTGTTACCTCGCCGATGAATGTGGTGAAGATATCTCCGCTTACTGTTAAAATTCCAGTTCAAGGATTTTAGTGGAGGGCGTCGGGAAACCGTGCATCTGTAAGACATCATGGCCATCATTGCCCTGAAAGCCTGGTATCTCCAGCAATATGAACCGATTAAAGAACTGGAGAAACGCCCTCACGACTTGCGTCTGAGCAAAAATAGCTTGCTCAAGTCAGGTTTAAGAGCTGACTTTTTAGACGATAGCCAGGATGTGAAACACTCCCTTTGGTTTGGGCGGTACTTGGAAGGGGAAACCGTCGAATTCTATATCGAAGGCAGTGGTGGTTATGCGATTTCCAACATTGACTTGATTTCTCACGAGATTTACTTCACAAAGCTTGAGGTGATGGCGCAACTGGAACCCATCATTTTTTTGAGCTACCAAAATGAGTACAACGCTTCTAATGAGGCGCTGCGTAATGCCCTCTCGAAGACTCTGGAAACCTTTAACCAGCGCTCTCGCTTACCCCTCACACTGGAAGAATCCCGACGACCTGCCGGTGAACCTATGCGCTTAAGCAGCACCCAAATGCGTAAAATCCGCAAAAGTCTGCTGTTTGTTGCCGATGGGACATCCGTGGCTCAGATAGATGGAGAAAAAACTCCTCTATTAATTCCCAGTCCTCATGTTTGTGTGGAGATGGGCTACGCCTTAACCGCCAAGCGCACCGAACAAATTTTGCTGGTACAGATGGAACGACAAGACTTACCCGGACAATTCCCCTTTGACTTGCCCAGTTACCAGCAGTTGTTGTTTAAACAGGCCAAAGATTTACAACATACTCTGCCGTCGGTGCTGGAAACTTTGCTGCAACGGTATAATTTATTGTCTTGAAGATGTGATTTTCCGCCGCCCGGTCGCTGATAATAATTGGGTTACGGATTAAGGATTGTTTTCCATGCCCAGAACCCCAGATGAGTACGCCGTATACATCTTTTTGTCAAGTGGTCACCGGGAAGAAGTGCGTTTCGCAACGATTCAAGAGTTTCAAAAGTGGTACAGTGGCGAACTAATGCCCAAAGCCACCTCTCAAGACTTCATCAACGTGCCGATCAAAAATATCCAGGGTGAGTACATGGTGCTGCGTCCCTCTAGCGTTACAGCGATTCGCGTGGAACCGGTTTACGCTGGAAGCGTCGAACGCTATTAGTCGGGGTCAAGGGTTAGGGGTCAGGGATCTATTGACCCATGACCAATGACTAGCGGTTTGGCAATTTTTGGTGAGTATGGGAAAAATAATAACTTGGCTCTCCCTAACTGTAGGGATGGCTTTCTTGAGTGCGAATGGTTTAGCCCTCGCCGATGCGCCGCAGCAACCCGTTAACCCGAAAGTGGGTCAGGAAAATGTAGCCCAGCAACCTGTTAATCCAGATGCGGGTCGAGTCAATGTGCCACTACGACCCGTAAACCTGGATGAGAGTCAGGTCAATCTGGGTGCATTGGGTTTAGACGATCAGTTGTGGGGGAGTGCGGGTCAACCGGGGGATCGGCAAGCGCTGTTGAAGTCGCTCGACAACAGCTTACGTTTTTTGGCTTCAGCCAAGGCGGCTGAGGCTTACCGGAAGTATCCGGTACCCGAAATAACACGCGATCGCGTCCGTCGCTCCCTCGTGCGTTTCCGCCAACTCGTTCTCAATTCCCGCTCTCCTGCACAGCTGCAAGCGGCGGTCAAGCGCGAGTTTGTTTTTTACAAGTCTGTCGGGAGAGACGAGCAGGGGACAGTCCTGTTTACGGGATATTTTGAACCGATTTATGCGGCGAGTCGGAGGCGGAGTGCCGAGTATCGCTACCCCCTCTACAAACTGCCTACTAACTTCCCAAGGTGGAAGACACCTCACCCGACCCGTGCTGAGTTAGAAGGGGAAGATGGTTTAGGGACCAACAGCCAACTCAGAGGGGGCGAACTGGTCTGGTTGCGCGATCGCTTAGAGGCGTTTCTCGTTCAAGTCCAGGGTTCCGCCCGTCTTCAACTCCCCGACGGCAAGCAAATGACAGTCGGTTATGCAGGCAAGACCGATTACCCCTATGTCAGCATCGGGCGAGAATTGGTTAAAGATGGCAAATTGCCCTTGGAGGGATTGACACTACAGGTTCTGATCGATTATTTTCGCGCCAATCCGCCTGAACTAAGTCAATATTTACCTCGCAATCAAAGCTTTGTTTTCTTCAGAGAAACCTACGGGGCACCCGCAATGGGTAGTGTTGGCGTACCAGTAACCCCAGAGCGCTCGATTGCGACGGATAAATCCCTAATGCCACCGGGAGCCTTAGCGCTGATTAATGCCCCCATCCCTTACTCCAACCCCATGAATCAGCTCGAAACTCGGATGGTGAATCGCTACGTACTCGATCAGGATACGGGCAGTGCGATTCAGGGAGCCGGTCGCGTTGATATCTTTATGGGAACAGGGCCAAAAGCAGGCGATCGCGCCGGGGCGATTAACGGAACAGGAGAACTTTATTACTTGTTGCTCAAAAAATAAAAATGAGTTTTAGCCACCACTCCTGGTCTTGACGCATGATTTCAATGTGCCGAATAAATTCTCGAAAATAGAATCGGCGCTCGGCTTCCGATAAATCATTCCAAAATTGGGGAATGGAAACAGCTTGGGCGATCGCTTGTAAATTTACAGGGGGTAGTGCGGCGAGTCGGGATCGCAGTTGGGAAATTTCTGCCCGGAGTTTGTAGGCACGTAAATCAGCCGTTTCTGTATCGAGGACACCCGTTGCGGTTAAGGCTGGGAGTTGTGCTAATATTTCCTCATTTTGGGCGATTTGAAGGTTGAGCGATTGTTTTACCCCATCCAAGCTAGGGGTATTCATACTAGCGACGGCACGAGGTAACTCTTGACATATTGACTGAATTGTGAATAAAAGAATTTTTTCGTAAGCGATCGCACGGCACTTGGGACGCTTGGGGCAGCTAATCGGACGTAGGTAGAGGTATTCTTTGTCAGTGCGAGGTCTTGTGACACTGGTCACCGTCATGTGAGACTGGCACTCCCCGCAGACGACTAAACCCGCCAAAGAGCGAGGGGCGCTGGCGGTACGGGGGGGAAGTCGGCGGTTGCGACGCAGTAAGCGGTCTATCTGGGCGGCTTCTTCTCGGTTGAGAATGGGGTTATGGGCATCAGAAATTACCTCACCATTGTGATAACCCAAATCACCTCGATAGATGGGGTTGGTTAGCCAACGCCACCCTGTGGACACCGAAATTTTTTTATTGTACTTTTTTTCTAGATATCGCACGGCTCCCCGCAACGAGCCATATAAGAGAAACTGTTCAAAAAAATCTTTGACGACAGGGGCTGTAGAACGATCAATGATGTAGCGATCTTTCCCGCGCCGATAGCCATAGGGTGCTTTCCCAGGAGGTGGGAGAGCTTTTAGGCGATTCCGGGCGTGTCCTTGACGAATACGACGGCTACATTGGTCGTTTTGAATTTCACTCAGGATTTTGAATAAATTTGCCCGAATATTCGGAATATCGCTAGTGGTAAGTTGGGAAGAGTTGTAGGATTGTTCTGTGGCAATGACTTCGATACCCAGAGATTCGAGTTGAGTGAGGCGATCGCTAACTTCCTCTATGGTGTCTCCCAGTGCATCTAAGCGCTGGATTAATAAGTAATTTGCGGGTTCGACGTGACAATCCGCCAACAACTGCTGCAATTGCTGACGTCCTCCCAAATCTTGATAGACCCGATCCACCTCAAATCCCCAAATCGTTGGGTTCGCTGGGGATTCAAGGAGGGGGTCACTGTAAAGGTAGGCAACAATTTTCATGCAATCGCGATCGCATCCCGTAGGGGTGTAATCCTTTATACCCTAAGCCTGACCTAATTCGATGATGTTACCATCTGGGTCTTGAGTAAACAGCGCAGGGCGACCAGACGCGCTCATTTGTAGAGAACAGCCATGTTTTAATAGCTGGCTTTTGGCGGCATCCAAGTCAGCAACGGAGAGGGCGAAGTGGGGGTTCCGTCCCCATTTTTCGGGATTTTGCAGTTTGGGGTGAATGGATGAGTCTACAATCAGGTGAATCTGAAAGTCTCCCACCTGATACCAAACACCGGGATATTTGAGTATTCGCTCTACTTTAGATAATCCTAAAATATTGCCATAAAAATGCTCTGCCTTTTCCAAGTCAGAAACAAGAACAGCGACATGAAGACACCGGGTAATCTGCATCACGAGTTTGAAAGAAAGAATACAAGGGAGGTTGGTCTGATGTCATTAATTTTGACCTAGATCACCTGCCTAGGCGAACATCGATTCAACATCAGCCTGTTTCCACTCCACAACAGGCATCCCCTATTCAACCATCAAGGCGCAGTATCAACATTTCATCAATGATGATGAGGCTCTAAATAGATAAACAAGAAGTAGTACATTCGTTGCTTTCAACGGATGCACTCAACTGTTTGCCAAGGTCAATCCTATTTAAACCATGACTTGGCAATGGAATTATTCCCGACGTCTCAGTATGGTATCTATGTAAAAGGTTAATTTGCTCCAAGACTAACTCAAATTCGTCAGTGGTTGCAGCGCTGAGATTAATTTCCCAGAGAAACGGGCGAACTCGATCTTTTGTGATTACGGCGGGTTCCCAAACTTTAAGTGTGTACCCTGATTCAGTCTGAGTAATGGCGTGAAGAATCTGCATTGATTTGACTTGAATTTTTACTAACAAGCGTTTGTGTTTGAGAGTCGATTACCTTACAGGCATGTGCAAGGTTCAAAAAATACCAATAGGGCAGATTTATTTACTCTGCTCAAACTTTATAAATTGGACTACTTTTACATGGCATGTAGAGTTTTTGCCTAATCCTTAGGGAATGATTTTAGCCTTCATGTTAAATTGTCTTCTTTCCCTAAGAGCTGTTGCTTCAGCCATTTGTCTCAAATGATTTACGCTAATTAGCCGATTTATTTTGCCGTCAATCTGCTAATGTGTACGCCAACCCTTCTTTCTCAGGGCAGCGATTGCCCAAGCCGGAACTCATACGAGGACACCGCAGTCCTACGAACTTACTTTATGTGTAAACTCCACTCAACTCCTGTTCTTACGCCTCAATTTCCAGGTGCCAGGATGATAGTTGCCACTCCGGTAAGATTCAGGCTGTCCTCGTTGTAAAAAACCGTGCGTGCGACCAGATCGAGGTAAACTTTGGAACGGAGTTGGCCTTGCCAAGAGATAGAATCGCCGACTTCACGGTAGGGATATTCGTCTTTGAGCAGTCCACCTAACTCTGCGCCTTTCTCAGTTTTTCCGACATAGGTTAAAGTCGTGCCGGAAATTGTCTCTCCTCGCTGGACTCGGTAAATCACTGGCAGTTTATAAACGATCAGCTTGGATGTACCTTTGTCTGGAATCTGGGGAATCGAACCGGGTTTAGGTGCTATTTGATTCACCGTTAGATCAATAGTACCCGCAAGCTGTAACCGATCTGGGCTAAACCACAAGACGCGATCGCGCAGTTGCACGTCCACCCCCTCTAGAGGACTTCCTTTCCACTCTAGGGAGTCACCATTACGTTTGAAGGCACGCTGTCCTTTAATGCGAACTTCAGCCGTTTTCTCGTCCTTCAATCCGACGTACTCAATATCACTACCGGCCAGGAAAGAATTCACAGGAATACCCTGTTCTATTGGGCCTTTGTAAATCACCATGCCTTTCGGAACACGTTGACCGATAGGTAATTTTTCAATGACTCTTTCAACCTCTTTTTGTACACCTTCCGACTCTGGGGTTAGAGTTGGTGTGGAGCTTTTGTCAGGAGGCCCCGATCCACAAGCGGAAAGTATAGTGATCAATGCAATAATTCCAAAACTTGAAATGAAAAATCCTACCGGAGTTTTCCGATATTTCATATTTTCTTCAAATACTATTATTTAAACAATTGATAAAATGTTCAAAAATTTAATCTCTGAAAATTATTCAATTTTGCGTCAAGTTCATCCCTAGTATGTAAGTTTTTCTGGAATGCCTTTAGCTGTAGAATTTACATTCTTTAGAGTGATTCCTTGCACAACCAAGACAGAGCAAAGGGCATGATGCACCACATAATTACTCACACTTCCTAACAAAATTTCTGATAGCCATCGGTGGCCTCGACGACCGATAACAATTAAATCGGCTCCCCAGTTTTGGGCGACCTTACAAATCAGTGAGCCAGCCTCTCCAAGCTGGCAGTCCAATTCACTAGGAACATTCTTTAATCTGGCTTGGTGACAATAAGTTTGCAGCCAACTCTGAGCTTTCTCAATTTCTTGTTGAAGATGCTCTCGATGGAGCCGATGGAAGTTTCCATACAAGTCGATATCAGCCAATGTCCCAATAAAGGGAGTCCACTGTTCATTGGCATCCCAGCTCAGAGTGTGAAACAACAAAAGATGGCTTTCCTCTATTTGGGCTATCTCTAGAGCTTGTTCAAACACTACGAGGGATTGAGGTGAGCGATCAAGAGCAACCAGAATTTTGTTGACAGCCATAATCTTTCCCTCCTCAGGGATGAATGGGCTACATAGCCACAGTTGCCATTATTGCTATGCTTTTTAAGCGAATAACGGGTCAGAGAGCGACCTAAAGAATTGCACGATCAGCATCACTATTCACTCAATGCTCTCTGAGACGGATATCGGCGTACTTATAATCATCTCCTAAATTTCTTATGACCGATAGAGTTTGTAAGATTCTTTTACTTATCTCTCAACAAAGTGTAAAACTTATGAGCTTTGACGAAGGCTACAAGTAAGGATATTTTCTCCGCAAGGACTACAATCCTGCGAAGGTTTGCTTCGGTGTGTCAGCTAATCCGACCAAAAATATAAAATTATTAAAAATGACATTCCTAAAGCTTCATAAAATTCTATGGTCATATCCTTTGCAGGTACCCTGAAATGAGGAAGGGCAGCCCTTGTGGCTGCCCCTAAATTCCTCTAGGGAGAAAAGCCGATAATGCTATCGCGTTGTCCCACCCGGTTGCACGAGTAGGAGAAGTGAACAATTGAGGAAAAGAACTTGTCATTAAAGGGAGGCAAAGCCTAGACTGACTGAATCTTCGCTAGAGGAATCACGGACTTGATTGTTATCTTCTCTAACACAAGTCCATTCTTCTTCGATATAGTTCAAATCGGCTTGTTTAGCTACATAGTTTTCCACATAACCACAACGAACACAAACATAGGTATCGAGATAGGCGTAACGATTGCCGAAGTTGCCTGAACCTATGGTCATTGTATTGAGAGCCGGAAATTTTCGATTCGTGTTACTAAAAACTTCATGCGAACCACACTTAGGACATTGCCCATTTTTCATGAAATGACTACCTTAGCGTTACAACCTAGCTAAATTCTTTTTTCCTCAGTCGTGCGACCCCATCGGGATAATTTGCTATCGTGGCAAAAAAAGTTGCGTGGGAGTACTCTTGCCTAGGGTTGGACAGGCGGAAAGTCTACCTTGAGGTAGGCCAGGGCTTGTATTTTTCGACTAGAGTAATTAGAGAGTATACCTACACTCCCTTAAGTGCCCAAAATCTACGGTAAATCAGTCGAGTTTTTGCTAAATTTTTTGGGGAAACTACTTCCCAAAATTAGAGAAACATGTCAGTATTCATTAAATCCGGTAAGTTGATGTATTTACCGTAGATTAATAGGAGTATTTTCATGAGTCAGTGGCAACGCCTTCCCCAAGCGGGGAGGCACTTAATAGGGCAAATTATTAATAGTGTTCTTAAGGCTGTGCCAGGGATTGAGCAGGGTAGGCAGCAAAGAAGTCGGCTAAACTACAGTTCTCGGCGGGGGTTTCTATCCCTGTTTCTTGTGGGAGTCAGCTTGAGTGTCGCAATCTCAGCTTGCTCTGGGGAAGGGAACAACAGCACAACCGCACCCAACAATTCTGCTAATAGCGGAGCGAGTCAGAAAAAAGACGTGGAGATAACCCTTGTCTCTTTCGCCGTAACCAAAGCTGCCCACGACCAAATCATTCCCAAATTTGCTGAACAGTGGAAGAAAGAACATAACCAAAACGTCACCTTCCAGCAAAGCTACGGGGGTTCAGGTTCCCAAACTCGTGCTGTGATTGATGGCTTGGAAGCCGATGTGGTACACCTCGCCCTCGCCCTTGACACCAAGAAAATAGAGAAAGCTGGCCTGATTCAACCCGGTTGGGAGCAAGAATCCCCTAACGAAGCCATTGTTAGCAAATCTGTAGGTGCTATCGTCACCCGCGAAGGAAATCCCAAAAAGATTAGCACTTGGGCAGACTTGGCTAAACCAGGCATAAAAGTGATTACCGCTAACCCCAAAACCTCAGGCGGCGCACGCTGGAACTTTTTGGCTTTCTGGGGCGCTGTGACAAAAACAGGTGGGGATGAAAATAAAGCACTAGACTTCACGAAACAAGTCTTTAAGAACGTCCCCGTACTGCCTAGAGATGCGCGGGAAGCCACGGACGTATTCTTCAAGCAAGGTCAAGGCGATGCTCTCATCAACTACGAAAACGAGATGATTCTGGCGAAGCAGCAAGGTGAAAATCTTCCCTATGTTGTGCCGGATGTCAATATCTCCATCGATAATCCCGTTGCTGTGGTAGACAAAAACGTGGATAAACATGGGACGCGTGAAGTTGCCGAAGCCTTTGTCAAATTCCTATATACGCCAGAAGCACAACGAGAATTTGCCAAGGTAGGATTTCGTCCTGTTGACCCCACTGTCGAAAAAGAAACGCAAACCCAATACCCCAAAATCAAAACCCTCTACACGGTTAAGGATTTAGGGGGATGGGACAAGATCCAAAAGCAATTCTTTGATGACGGCGCTGTCTTCGACAAAATTCAAGCGGGCAAGTAGAAATCAAAAAAGATTGCAGGATAAAACAGGCTCAAGGATGAAGTAGGAAGGATAAAAAAGGCGGCTGCAATCCGGCTGTTTTCCTGATTAGACAGGTATCCTTTCTACCCTTCATCTTTCATATTTCACACTTTATCCTTCATTCTTCACACTTCACTCTTCATTCTTTACTCCTCATCCTTTTTCACAATGGCTATATCTTCTCCCTTCCAGCCCACTCCGGTTGGGAAAACTTCAATGGCTCCAGTGAGCAAATTCTCTTGGGCTTGGGGAATCACAATCGGGTATCTCACCCTGATGCTATTTGTGCCAACGTTGGCTATGTTACTCAAAGCCAGTACTGAAGGGCCGATTAATTTCTGGAAAATTGCTACGAGTGAGGTTGCTCTATCCACTTATGATGTAACCTTTGTCACCGCCTTGCTAGCGGGACTGGTGAATGGCGTGTTTGGCACGCTGATTGCCTGGGTTTTGGTTCGCTATAACTTTCCATTCAAAAAGATTATCGATGCCGTAATCGATTTGCCCTTTGCTTTGCCTACCGCTGTTGCTGGTTTAACACTGGCAACGGTTTACAGCAATAACGGATGGATTGGTTCCCTCTTGGCTCCTTTTGGGATAAAGGTTTCCTTCACTCGCTTGGGGGTGTGGGTAGCGATGGTGTTTATTTCGCTGCCCTTTGTGGTGCGAACGGTGCAGCCAGTTCTTACAGAAATGGAAAAAGAAATTGAAGAAGCCGCTTGGGCTTTGGGAGCTTCTCAATGGCAGACCTTCTGGCGAGTGATTTTGCCCCCCTTAATTCCATCCATCTTGACGGGTGTCGCCCTGGGGTTTGCACGAGCGGTTGGAGAGTATGGCTCGACGGTAATTGTGGCTTCTAACATCCCGTATAAAGATTTAATCGCACCGGTATTGGTTTTCCAACGCTTGGAACAGTACGACTATTCGGGAGCTACCGTAATTGGTACCGTGTTGTTGGTGATTTCGCTGTTAATCCTATTGGCCATTAACCTTTTGCAAGCTTGGGGAAGACGCTATGCATAATTTAGAACCCTCGTTGCACCATGATACGCCTCCTGGCAAGGACGTTTCCCCAACGAAGCAAAGGAACTGGGTTCCCGTTGTGCTCATCGGGGTAGCAGTCACCTACCTGAGCTTAATGTTGTTAATCCCGGCGGTCAATGTGTTCGTGCAAGCGTTTAGCAAGGGCTTTGGGACGTTTTTATCACAGATGACGAAGCCCCACTTTCTCCATGCGGCGCAGCTTACGCTGTATTTAGCGCTAATTACCGTCCCGTTAAATACCGTATTTGGTCTGTGTGCCGCTTGGGTGCTCGCTCGGAAAAAATTCCGTGGACGCGCTTTAATCCTGAGCATTATTGACCTGCCTTTTTCCATCTCACCCGTGGTGGCAGGGTTGATGATTGTCTTGCTCTATGGGCGGAACGGTTGGTTTGGGCCGTTTTTAGAAGCTCACGATATTAAGATTGTTTTTGCCTTCCCTGCAATGGTACTGGCAACCGCCTTTATCACTATGCCCTTTGTGGCTCGTGAAGTGATTCCGGTTTTGGATGAGGTTGGTTTTGATCAAGAAGAATGTGCCAAGACTCTGGGGGCGAATGATTGGCAAATCTTCTGGCGCGTCACTCTGCCGAATATTCGCTGGGGCTTACTCTATGGTGTGATTTTGACTAATGCTAGAGCAATGGGTGAATTCGGTGCGATCGCTGTTGTATCTGGTAACATTACGGGTAAAACTCAACCTCTACCGCTCTTTGTGGAAGAGGCTTACAAGCAATATGAGACTCAAGCGGCTTACTCGGCTGCTGTATTGCTCACTTTGCTAGCGGTTGTCACGATCATCGCCAAGGAAATTTTAGAGCGTAGAACGACGCGTCGTTCTGGTGTTCATTAAAGTTAAGATAGCCGATTAGCGATCGCTCATTTATTCCTAATAATTGATAAGCTTGAGCCAATAGGGGCGCACGGTTGTGCGCCCTTATTGTTTGTATATTTTTGTTTTAGGGGCAGATGATTGATTTTGCAGACCGGGTCTATCACGAGATAGATTAGAAAAGCCCAAGTTGGCTATATATTATTTTTTCCTCAAAAGTTGAGTACGAATCAGGTAATCACCCGTCAAAATCCTTTTAGTCAGGCACTCAATTTGAGGCAGCACAACTTTTAATTTACTTTTTCTGTGGATAGCGCTACACAATTCCTCTAAGGCTGTGAGCTCACAGCCTACTAAATCAAACGGGCACAGCAGTAGGTACATGACTTTTGGACGAGTCAATAAACAAGCACAACGATGGCTAATCAACAATTGATTTCAGAGAGAGAGACAGAACGTCTTAATGCCTTGCGTCGTTATGAAATTCTGGATACACCTCCTGATGGGGCTTTTGACCGCATAACCTCAATTGCGGCTAGATTATTTAAAGTACCAATTGCGATTGTCAGTTTGGTGGATAGCGATCGCATTTGGTTCAAGTCTCATCATGGTCTCGAGGTTCAGCAAATTGATCGAGCACCAGGATTGTGTGCATCGGCAATTTTTTCTGATGATATTTATGCCATTACGGATGCGGCCAAAGATTTGCGTTCGTTAACAAATCCGCTCGTGGTGGGCGAGATGGGCTTACGCTTTTATGCCGCTGCTCCGTTACGAACCTACGACGGTCATAACTTGGGAACTTTGTGCGTGATTGACAAAAAATTACGGTCTATTTCCTCTGAGGAAATGTCAATCTTAAGGGACTTAGCCGCCGTGGTTATGGATGAGATTGAGTTGCGATTGGCTGCCCAGAAAGTGGATCAGTTAAATATCGAATTAGCCAAAGCCAAAGAAGCCGCAGAAGTAGCCAATGTTGCCAAGAGTACGTTTATCGCTAACATGAGCCACGAATTGCGCTCACCCCTCAATGTGATTCTTGGCTTTACCCAATTGATGACGAAGAGTCCAACAATAGCTTCAGAACAACAGGAAAACCTTCGGATTATAGCGCGTAGTGGTGAACATTTACTAGCCCTAATCAACCAAGTCTTAGATTTATCCAAAATTGAAGCTGGACGTACCACCCTCAACGAAAAAAACTTCGATCTCCATCGCCTACTGGATGATTTGGAAGATATGTTTCAACTCAAAGCTGATGAGCGGCATTTGCAGTTAGTGTTTGAACGAAATCCTGACATTCCTCAATATGTGAGAACTGATGAAGTCAAATTACGGCAAATTTTGATTAATCTGCTGAACAACGCGATTAAGTTTACCCAAGAAGGTGGAGTATGTGTAAGAGTTAAACGGCAAAAATCCAACGAGGAAACCAAAGAAAATGTTTCTAAGTTAAAATTAAATTTCGAGATTGAAGATACGGGCGCTGGTATTGCTCAAGATGACTTAGAGTCCATTTTTGAAGCATTTGTTCAAAGCCAAACGGGTAAAGAAGCCCAAGAAGGGACAGGGTTAGGTTTGCCCATAGCCCGTAAATTCATACAATTAATGGATGGTGAAATCACTGTTAGTACTGAAGTGGGACGTGGGACAATTTTCAAATTTGATATTGCCATCAGCAAAGCTGATACTGCCAACATCGAAACTCAATTGGCAATGCGCCAAATCATTGCCCTAGAGCCCAATCAACCCCGTTATCGGATTCTGATTGTCGATGACAAATGGAGTAATCGTCAACTGTTAATTAAATTGCTTTCTCCTCTGGGCTTTGAACTGAAGGAAGCGAGCAACGGCAAAGAAGCCATTGAGGTGTGGGACACCTGGGAACCCCATTTAATCTGGATGGATATGCGGATGCCGATCCTGGATGGCTATGAAGCGACCAAACACATCAAAGCGGCAACCAAAGGTCAAGCTACCGCGATTATTGCCCTAACGGCTAGTACGTTAGAAGAAGATCGCGCTATAGTCCTGTCGGCTGGTTGTGATGCTTTTGTGCGTAAGCCATTCCGCGAGGCTGATATCTTGGACGCGATGAACAAACATATTGGCGTGCGCTATATCTACGATGAACCCGCTAACAAACTCAATCCAACCCAATTTGAGTTTGATGCCCTCACTCCAGCTACTCTTAATACTTTACCTGCCCGTTGGGTAGCCGAGTTGCACCAGGCCGTCGCTGCGGCAGATTCCGAATTGGCTTTTAGTCTGATTGAACAACTTGAAGCCAAGGATACCACTTTAGCCAAGATTCTCTCGAACCTAGTTAACGATTTTGAATTCGACAGAATTGAGGATTGGATAGCTCAGAGTTCAAAAAAATAATTTGTTGAATAGCGAACTGTTAACTGTCAGGCGATTGTTCCAATGAACGCCAATATTTTGATTGTCGGTGATACTTTGCTCAGCTTGCAGCTATTATCCAATTTGTTGACTGATTAAGGCTATAAAGTGCGGGAAATACTCAAGGGTCATAAAGCTCTTTCTACAGCCCGGTTAGCCAAACCAGACCTAATTTTGTTGGACATCAAAATGCCTTCTCTGGATGGCTATAAAGTCTGCAAGCAGTTAAAAACAGATGAACAGACCTCGAATATCCCTGTTATTTTTATTAGTGCTTTGAATGAAGCCTTAGATAAGGTTAAAGCCTTTCAATCTGGGGGTGTACATTACATCACAAAGCCGTTCCAAGTGGAAGAAGTTTTAGCGCGGATTGAGAATCAACTAAAAATTCAGTTGCTCTCTAAACAACTCATTAAAAAAATACACAGCTTTCTCAAAACATTATCATGTGTCAAAAGCTTCAAGTTGAGTTAAGCAACCAAAATAAGCTTAGGCAATCCATCTTTAAGTCCACCCCAGCCGCAATTTGCCTGACCGATGAAAATGGATGTTTTGTGGAAGCATTGACAATACCTTAATCATTTTGCAGCACCGACTCAGAGCAGTAGGCGATCACCCCGAAATTGAGGTAATTAAAGATTACAGTCAACTGCCAAAGGTTACCTGTTATGTCAGTCAAGGGACAACATTCCAATTCTCAAGTTGTAGTGATTCGCATTACTGACAATGGTTCTGGGATGAGTGAGGCCGTGCGCCATCAGATATTCGACCCATTTTATAGTACAAAACCTGTGGGAAGTGGCACAGGTTTGGGATTAGCGATCAGCTATCAGATTGTAGTCGAAAAACACCAGGGTCAACTGACTTGTGTTTCTGTCCCCGGAAAAGGCACAGAGATGATTGTAGAGATTCCGGTAAAAGCCTGTATTTAGTGTTTATGCCGAGGACATAGAAACAGGACAACTCCTTTACCTTAAACCTTAACTAAACAAGTAAGGTATTTCTGAACCATTTGCAGTAATTCTTGAGGCTGTGGGGGCTTGCCTAAAAACTCAGTTGCGCCAGATTGAATGGCACGAAAGCGATCCAATTGGGTATTTCGAGCGGTCAGAATAATAATTGGTGTCTTCTTAAACAGGGGGGTCTCCCGCAAAAATTTACAGATGCTATAACCATCGGCATTGGGCAAGTGTAAGTCTAGCAAAATTAGCTCCGGCTTGTGTTCTAGGAGTTGGGAGAATCCGCGCATGGGTTCTGGAATAATCAACACTTGATATCCAGCAGGCATCAAGATTTTTTTTAAGGTGTGAGCCAACACAGGACTATCTTCAATACAAGCGATTAAAGGCTGTGTCTGGGTCGATTCGAGCGCTGTAGTTTCTACTTGGGGGGGCTTGGCGGCAATGGGCTGTTTGAGTGCGGGTACAGGTAAATCAGAAATCTCTTGGAATTGCAGTATGCCCTTCTCAACTGAAGGAATTAAGGAGCGAGTAATCTCAGGCATTGATTGGTGCAGTTGCAAGGCAATATCCCAGAGGGTGAACTGACCGTTAAGATAGCTGTGCGAAACTGAGAGTGATTGAGGGTCTGCACCCTGCCGCAACGTTGGTGCGAGGGTTGGACTCAGGTGATCTAAACCCGTCGCTTGCCATTTTTGCTGCAACTGTACTGTGTTATTGAGGAGTGTCTGTATTTCTTTGCTAGACAAGGCTACAGTTTGGTAGAAAACCGATGTCGTTTTTTGGCTCGGTTTCCAATCACTGTTCAAGTCTGTGCAGTTACTCAGCTCAAACAAACATTCTTGAACAACATTACGAATCACTAACTTGGCTTGGATTAGACTCAGTTGCTTTTGGTTGAATCCTTGAGTGAGAAGCTGGCCTTGCCAAGATTCATTGTCCAATACCTCGGAAGAATCAACACTCCAATTCCAGTTAGGGCACTGCTGTTTTAACGCTCTGTTCCATCGTCTTACGGGATGGATTTTATCTGTAGCATAGAGCAATTTCCCCCGAACCAGATGAAGATTCCAAACAACCGTATCGTTGTGTAAGATGAGTTCTCCGTCACTGAATTTACTGAGGTTGTCTAATGCTTGAGTCAGGTTTTTTGGTATCATTTGTAACAAATTTCAGGAGTATTTTTAGGGCTTGAGATGAAGATGATGCATTCCCCTCAAACTTAAAAGCGGCGCAATTTACTCCTATGGAGTTGCTTGTTGTTGAATTCACACCCCATGATCAAGGCCAAATCCGTCCGTACAGCCGAGAGGATGAATTTCCGCTACAAAAATGAATGATTGTGAGTTGATATAGACGGGAGATCAAAGGGCATCCGTCTTGTTGTCG
Organism: Microcoleus sp. AS-A8; assembly: GCA_039962225.1. Lineage (NCBI taxonomy): Bacteria > Bacillati > Cyanobacteriota > Cyanophyceae > Oscillatoriales > Microcoleaceae > Microcoleus > Microcoleus sp. AS-A8. Next base: position 621,848 of record JAMPKV010000001.1, on the reverse strand, counting down.
TTGTTGTTAACAGGCAATCAAACCTAAAACCGTAGATGCTTTCGAGTTGCTCAACGTGTAGATAAAGTTAGACAACTATCGTTGTTGTCTGGTGAAGAACTTATCTCACACAAGAGTTGTTTTTTAGTATCTTACGATACATTTTTGCTGTGAAAGGCATCTAGTTTCTCTTATTTGTCTATATTAATGGGTTCTGAAGCCAAATGCTCAATCAATTTTCAACAGTTAATTCAATCATGCTACTTTTCTACATCGAATTATAAATAATTAATGAATATCACCTCAATCTGTTGCGAATCTTCGCCGAGTGAAATAGCATTAATATAGGCGTCATACAGCGTAGTACAACTAAAAAAATGTCTGGTATACACTCATCGTAAACTAGTCATTGCAATTATCTTACGTCAGCTATCCTACGAGTTGTATAGGCCAGGGCTATCTATTTTTACAGATATAATTGCATCAGTTTTCAATTCCGCCTATTTCTTCTCTAAATCTTGATAGAGGATGAAAATAAATCTAGAGCGGGTTTTGATTAATTGACAAAATCTTTGATGCTAAATATAGCATTTCTATTTGTTTTGTGAACAATTAGCTCGACGCATAGTGTCTTGCCGCAAAGAACACAGAGGACAGAAGAGAGATTTTCACATCTCGAATGAAAACGCTATATCAAAGCGAAAACATCACGAAACCCGTAAAGTCCAGGGTGCAAATTTATCAAGTCAGCAATCAAGTGTTTGCGGAGAGAGCAGATTCCGAAGTTTTGCACCTAATGGGGAGAAAGACTTGTCAATGAATAAAGTTATCAATCAATTTAGAATCATCAATCAACTCCGAATTACAGTCTTAGTCCTGCTTTTATTCGCTCTGTTTAATCTGGTGACTATTTATCGTCAGATCGACAGTATGACGATTGACGGTCGAATCGTGAATTATGCGGGTATCGTGCGCGGAAATAGTCAACGCTTAATTAAGTTAACTCTCTTAGAACAAAATACAGATAGCGTAGTCTCTAAGTTAGACGACATCATTCAAGGACTTATAAAAGGAGATAAAGAACTTAATTTATTTAAAGTTGAAAACCCAGATTTTCAGACCAAAATGTCGCAAATTGAACAATCTTGGGCTAACGTTAAAACAACCTTAACAAGCTATAAAAATAATCCTAAACCCTCAGAAAAAGAACGTCTCCTCAAAGAAAGTGAAGATTACTGGAATTTAACAAATGCCGCCGTATCATCAGCCGAATCATTTGCCAAACATAATGTCCAACTTTCCAAAAATTTGGCTATTATTTTGTTTATTGCCAACCTCGGTATTCTAATAGTCATTTGGAATATTTCTCAATATATTAAATCGAGGCTGACGAGGACGATCAATACCCTGGCTAGTTCTTCAAGTCAGATTTCTGCCACCATCGACGAACAAGAACGCATTGCGAGTCAGCAGGCGGCTTCAGTGAATGAAACCACGACTACGATGGATGAACTAGAAGCCTCTTGCCGACAGGCGGCAGAGCAAGCCAAAGCGGCTGTTACCGCTGCACAACAAGCGCTGGGACTCGCACAGGGAGGTACCCAAGCCGTGGAGGAAACCTTGGAAGGGATGTTTATTTTAGAAAATAAAGTAGGAGCGATCGCCGAACAAATTGTGTATTTGAGCGAACAAGCCGATCAAATTGGCAGTATTTCTCAACTCGTTTCGGACTTAGCCAACAAAACGAACATGTTGGCTTTCAATTCATCTGTGGAAGCCGTTCGTGCTGGAGAGCATGGTAAAGGTTTTTCCGTCGTTGCTAATGAGATTCGTAAATTAGCCGACCAAAGTGAAAAATCCGCTGAAAAAATTAGCGACTTGGTGTCAGAAATTCAGAGCGCCATTAATTCAACCGTGATGGTTACCGATGAAGGTACGAAGACAGTAGCGACGGGAGTACAAAGTGCTCGCAAAACCAATCAAGCCTTCACTGGGGTGGCAGATGCTGTCAATAAAGTGGTTTTGAACAATCAACAAATCTCCCTCAATCTCAAGCAACAAGTCGATGCCATGCAACAAATTGTCGAAGCGATGGAGACAATTAACAAGGGGGCGAAAGAAACCGCAACTGGCATTAGTCAAACCAAATCAGGTACCGCGCAACTGAATGAAGCGGCTTTGGTTCTTAAACGGATCGTTTAAAAAGTCAAAAGCTCACCTCGTCCAATGAGCATCAGCTCAGTGATCCCTTAGCAAGGGGAAGCAAGAAGATAGAGTGATGTAGCCGAGGGGATGCAGAATAGGAAATGCTATGCCGGGGAATTACAAATTAGTCTGAATCAGGACTGCTCGTGATGATAGAAGACGAAGAACTCCGGAATCTGTATCAGATTTCGAGTGAAGAACGTTTACAGCAATTAAAAGCTGGATTGCAACACTTACAAAAATACCCGGATGATGAAACGACCTTAAAAGAATTGCGGCGAGAAGCTCATAGTCTGCGAGGAGATTCTAGAGGCGTCGGGGTAGAAGCTGTCGAAACTCTTGCTTATTGGGTGGAAAAAATATTTGGACACCTCATCCGTCAACAAATTGTTTTCACTCCACCATTGAACGCTCGCCTCGCTCAAGGATTAGCGGCAATTAATGTTTTGGTACAGGAAGCCGTAACTGAGCAATCGAGTGGCGTGGATATAGATGGAGTAATTGAACGATTAAGTGCCGTTATTTCGGAGTCACAACAACCACCGCCAGATGATTCTTTAGACACCCAAGTAGAGCAAAAAGTGGAGCTTGCTTTGCATCAAGCGGCTGTACCTTTTGCGATCGCTCCTGGGGATGGTGCGTTTAGTGCGATCGCATACATTAACAACGAAACCGCTCAATCTTTACCCACCCTGATAGAAGACGAAACACTCCGGGAGTTGTACCAGATTACCAGCCTAGAGCGCTTGCAGAACCTGGAAGCTGGGTTACGGTGCTTAACATTGTATCCGGAGGATGAAACGACTTTAGAAAAATTACAACGGGAAGCCCATAGCCTTACCGGAGACTCGAAAAGTGCTGGGGTAGAAACGGTAGAAATCCTCGCTCGTTCTGTGGAAGAGATTCTCTTAAACCTCAAACAACAACAGATTGTTTTAACCCAACAATTGAGCGATTGCCTGGAACAAGGATTAGCCGCTATTCATTGTTTGGTACAAGAAGCCGTTACCGGTCAACCTAGTGGAGTTGATGTCACTGAAGTTTTTGATGACTTGATGGAAGGGCTTTTGGAGTTACAACAACTACAACCGGATGCTGTTGTCAGCGATGAAGAGGATAAAGACGATCAGGAAGATTTTCGCTTTCAACCCACGATTGATGACCACACCGAGCCATTGATTACATCCCCTTTAAAAGCGGAATTCAAGGGTGACGTTCTCCAAATTTATTCCACCTTTATCGAAGATGAAGATTTTCGAGACATTTATAGAACCACAAGTGAAGAACGTTTGCAGAAACTCGAAGCTGGGTTGCTGCATTTAGAAAAATATCCGAATGATGAAACGACTTTAGAAGAATTGCTGCGGGAAGCGCATAGTCTTAAAGGTGATTCGAGAAGTGCAGACTTGGAATCGGTAGAAACCCTGACTCATGCTGTCGAAGACGTTTTTTTAGGCATCAAACACCAGCAAATAATCTTAACTCCAGAAGTCAGTGATCGGCTGTATCAAGGATTGGATGCGATCGCTTTTTTGGTACATGAAGCCGTGACAGGTCAACACAGTAATGTTGATACTCCTGGAGTATTAAAACAGTTGATGGAAGTTGTTCCGGCATTACCCCTTCCGGAGTCCCTACCTATTCCTGCAGAAACCCTTTCTACCATTCCAGGGATTGCAACTCAAGATATACCCACTCCCGCTATAGGAGTGAATGAACCCTATCGCATCGACACCATTCGCGTTCCCACTCGCGAACTCGATGCCTTAATGATACAAGCGGAGGAATTAACCGTCACCAAAATCCAAATTGCTCACGCTACCGCTGAAATTGAGGAATTAGAACGTCAGTGGAATAAGTGGAAAGCCTTTAATAAAAAGCAACATCGTCAACCTTCATCTTTGGGGACTAATCCTTATCAAGAGAGTATACAAAAAGCGATCGACAGATTGAGCCTATTAGCTCAGGAAAATAGCAGCAAACTCAACTTAATTGCTGAGGACTTAAGAGAAAAAATTAGTAATTTACGGCTGCTGCCTCTATCCACCCTGTTTCAGTTTTTTACCCGTACCGTGCGGGATTTAGCAAAACAGCAAGCCAAAGAAGTGGAATTAATTATTGAAGGAGGCGAAACAACAGCCGACAAACGCATTCTCGAAGAAATGAAAGACTCCTTGATGCACCTGATCCGTAATGCGATCGACCATGGCATCGAGACTCCCGCCGAACGCGAAAAATTGGGTAAACCTTCCGTCGCTACGATTTGGTTGAGAGGTTACCAAAGTACTCACCATATCGTCATTGAAATAGCCGATGATGGACGCGGATTAGATATCGAAAAGATTAAACAAACTGCCGTTAAACGCAAGCTTTATCTCCTACAAGAATTGGAAAGCATGACGTCCAGCCAAGTCTACTCTCTAATCTTTGCTCCTGGCTTTTCAACCCGAAGTTTTATTACAGAAATTTCTGGTAGAGGCATTGGATTAGATGTAGTCCGCACTAATGTCGAGCGGCTCAAAGGTAACATTGAAATTGAATCAAACCCCGGTCAAGGATGCACATTTCGCCTTCAGTTAGGCAAGTCTCTGGCAACCCTTAATACATTGCTGTTCAAGGTAAAAGGAATTATCCATGCTCTACCGATGGAGTATGTGCCGGGAAGTTTATTGGTTTCCCAAGATGAGATTGCTACGATTGAAGGTCGAGAGGCGATTACCTGGAATAATCAAATACTTCCAGTTGCTGATTTAAGCGATTTGCTCCAAATTTCTAACTCTCCTGGTTATATTCCCAGAGCAAAGGTTGAACCACAAACAAACGATTTGCGGACTTGTATCCTACTCAAGGTTGGCAAAGAACAAGCTGGATTTTTTGTTGATCGCCTATTAGATACACAAGAGGTATTCATCAAACCTCAGAGCCAATTATTAAAGCGAGTGCGTAACATCATGGGCGCAACAATTCTTCCTTCGGGGGAAGTTTGCATGATTCTAAATCCCCCAGATTTACTTCAATCATTGCAAAAACAGACTGGAACTCCTAGTTTAATTAAACCGAAGACAACTACCCTAAAAAAGCCCACCATTCTCCTGGTAGAAGACTCCATTTATGTTCGGACTCAAGAACAACGGCTCTTAGAAAAAGCGGGTTATGAAGTGGTGATAGCTGTTGATGGATTAGATGGTTATCGCCAACTCAAAAAACGTAATTTTGATGCAGTAATCTCTGATGTGGAAATGCCTAATCTAGATGGACTTTCGCTCACTGCCAAAATTCGACAGAATCGCGAATATAAAGATTTACCCATTATTTTGGTCACCACACTGAATTCAGATGAAGATAAAATCAGGGGAGCTGAGGCCGGGGCTAATGCTTACGTGATCAAAGGTAAGTTTAATCAAAATTTTCTTTTAGAAACGTTAGAAAAATTTGTTTAAAATTTATTTGTAATTTCTATGAAGTATAAAATACTGCCAATGTCTATACGAGTTTTGTTAGTAGAAGATTCACCCGTTACTCTAGTCATTTTAAGAAAAATTCTCAATTCATCACCGCAGATTGAAGTAGTAGGAGAAGCTCGTACTGGAGTAGAAGCTTTGCAACTGATTCCCCAAGTTCATCCAGATGTCATTTGCACAGATCTGCATATGCCCCAAATGGATGGTTTAGAGTTTACATCTGAAGTTATGGCACTCTATCCTCGACCGATTTTAGTAATTAGTTCCTGGGTGCAGGAAGAGGATGCTCTTCAGGTTTTTCAGCTTTTAGAAGCAGGAGCATTGGATATTTTCCCTAAGCCAGCCGCTGGACTGTCAACAGAGAATCAATTACTCAATCAAGAATTAATCAATAAGATTCAAATTTTATCGGGAGTAAAAGTATTTAAGAAAAAACGCAAGTCCCCCTCTCCAGTTAAATGCTTAGATAATTTTTCTTCTAAGTCTTATGTAAAACCAAAAATTGTAGTCATTGGTGCCTCTACAGGTGGCCCCCAAGCCATCAACGAACTATTCGCTCAACTCCCCTCAAATTTTCCCGTACCAGTGATTTGCGTTCAACATATTTGTGTAGGTTTTTTGCAGGGATTCCTGGATTGGCTAGCCAGCAGTTGTCGGTTGCCCATTCAAATTGCTAAACCGGGAAATATACCCAAACCAGGAACGATTTACTTTCCCCCAGAACATCAGCATTTAGAATTAGATAAACAGGGTCGCTTTATCTGTTCTAATTCACCGCCATTGGACGGACATTGCCCTTCTATAACGGTTACTTTTAAATCTGTAGCCAAGTTCTATGGCAGGGCAACAGTGGGAATATTATTGACGGGTATGGGTAAAGATGGGGCAGAAGGAATGCATTGCATCGCCCAAGCGGGAGGTTTAACGATTGCCCAAGATGAAGCCACTTCTGTAATTTTTGGTATGCCGAAAGAAGCGATCAATTTGGGAGCTGCTCAACTCGTTTTACCGATTCATGCGATCGCGCCCAAATTGCTGGATTTTCTGCATAAACAGTCGCTTTTATCTGCGAAGTAGTCGGTAAGTTTTAGAACTAGTTAAACGGATGGATTATCTTATAAATTAGATACCCTTCACGCTTATAAATTACAAGAGATTAAGCAACTGTTTCAATTAAGGATTATTGGAAAATTAAAGTGTTAAATTCACCGTCTTTAAGCAAAGGGTTAATAGAAGCTTTTATCCGCTTGATCGCCAAACATACGGGCCTGGAAATTAGAGAGCGAGACAAAGTCGCCTTAAGCGAGAAAATTGTTTTAAGAATGAAGGCTCTTAAATTAGATATTCCTCAAAATTACTATCAATTGTTAAATTCATCAATTTCTGAAAATCAGCAAGAATGGAAAGAATTAGTGAGTTTATTAACTAATATTGAAACCTATTTCTTTAGAGATAAAGACCAGTTTTTTCTACTGCGAAATCATATTTTGCCAGAATTAATTCAACGCAAACAAAATCAAAAAATCATTCGTATTTGTAGTGCAGGATGCTCATCTGGAGAAGAACCTTATTCTCTGGCTATTCTTCTCAAAGAGCTTCTTCCCAATCTCGAAGAATGGAATATCATGATTCTAGGAATAGATATTAATCAAGAAGTCTTACAAAAAGCGAAACTCGGCGTTTATCGACCTTGGTCATTTAGACGCGTTGATGGGGAAATCGTGCAGCAGCATTTTCAACTCATTAACCATCAATATCAGCTCAACGCCTCAATTAAGCAGATGGTCAAGTTTCAAAACTTCAATTTAGTCCAAGAATTATTTCCTCACTCTAATTCTGAGCTACAAGACCTTGATTTAATTCTTTGCCGTAATGTTTTCATCTATTTTGAACCTTCAGCTATAGCCCAAGTTTTACAAAAATTCTACAATGCTCTCCAGCCATTAGGATATCTGATTACAGGCCATGCTGAACTCTACGGACAGAATTTAAGTCAGTTTCAGACAAAGGTATTTCCAGAATCAGTCGTGTATCAAAAACTAACTGATAGTTTAATTGATACCCATAGAGTATCTCTTGCCCATGAAAAAAATTATATTTTTGCAGAACAATCCTTGAGAGAATTGGACAATGAAACGCTCGAAATCGCTTTAGAGAAAAATAATATTAAAATGCAGCAGACCGCGCTTAATCTTCTTAAACAATTACCGCCTGAAACTCAAATTCCTAAATTGGGTAATCTAACCGCAGCTCAGCTTATTTCCCAACTTGAACAAGGCTTACAAGTCATTAATCAGGAATCCCCCTAAAAAATTAGGCCTTACGTACAATGACTCACTCTAAAATGCTTTGTACTCCCCTAACTAATCGCTCAATTCCTTCTACCGCCGTCTCTTTTTGTAAGGCACCATAGGCAATCCGCAGATAACACCCATCATTCATTCCAAAGGTTGTACCGGGCATCACTGCCACGCGATGTTCCTGGATGAGTCGTTGTGCCAACTCAAAAGCACCTAACTGAGTGTGAACCTTCAGCAGGAAATAAAACGCACCATCCGCAGGGGAAATGGTACATAAACCTTCTAAGCGTTTCAACGAGTCTAAGGCTAATGGTCGGACAGATGCGATCGCCTCAATCTTCTCTCGACAGTAGTTAGCCCCCACCTGCAACGCCCCTAACGCCGCGTACTGGGAGATGACTGGAGGGCAAATCACAATCGTATCCTGAATTTTTTTCACTGGGACGAGTAAGTGTTCTGGAATCACCATATACCCGATGCGCCAACTGGCAAAACCATAGGCTTTGGATAGCGAGTAGAGGGAAATGGTATGTTCCTGACTGTGGGGAAATGCTCCCGGCGAAGTGTGTTTCACCCCGTTGTAGGTAAAGTATTCGTAGGTTTCGTCGCTGATGTGGTAAATTCCGCGAGCGCGACAAATATCATTAACTTCCCGCAATGCAGCTTCCGGATACACCGCACCCGTGGGATTATTAGGAGAAATGGTGACAACAGCTCGTGTTCGTTCTGTAATAGCTTGAGCGATCGCATCCGGACGTAGCTGGTAATTTTCATCCGTTGCTACCACTACTGGGCGACAACTTGCCATCACAATCGCCATTTCGTGGTTGAAATAATAAGGCGTCTGGAGAATAATTTCGTCACCGGGGGAAGTAATGGCGAGAACGGCATTCATAAACCCCATATTGCTGCCGGCTGTAACAACGATGGAGTTTTGCTCATCCACCTCGATGCCGTTATCCGTTTGCAGTTTGGCGGCAATGGCAGACACTAAAGGTGGAATCCCTTGAATGAGTTTGTATTTATGATTTTCGGGATCGGCGAGGAACTCCGGTAAACGTGCGATCGCTTCTGGAGGTGGGCCATAATAAACAACACCCTGTCCTAGAGAAATGGTTCCGGGGTTGTTGTGAATCAGTTCCCCAATAATCGGGATCAGTGGCGACTGCACCGCCTGCATACGAGAAGTTAGGGTAGACATGCTTTTTCAGCTTTTACTTTGTCACCAGACCGAAAACCAAACGGTGTAATCCTTCCACCCTTGCGCTTCCTGTGTTCGGGATGAACGCATTAGCGGGGAGAGGAAGGAGGAGGCTTCTCTGTCTTTAGATTGATTTTGTAACACAAAAAATGAGGCTAACCTCCAAACAGGGACTCTTGAAACTCAGGAGTTATCGCTCTATGTCTATTAGATCTTTATTAAATATCCCCTGAGGCAGTTGAATTGCCCAGATAATTTCTCAGTACTACCCTCATTTCACTATCACTGCATGTTTGTAGAAAACCTGTGTTTAAGTATCTTCCGCCTCTCAACGAGCACAACCTTCCTTATCCCGATACCATTCACCCAATCGTGGTGCATTTCGTGATTGCGATGGTGCTATTTGCAGTGTTTTGCGATCTCCTGGGGTATTTCACAAAAAATTCTAAATTGTATGAAGTCAGTTGGTGGAACCTCGCGTTTGCAACCGTTTCGATCTTCATTTCAATCATTTTTGGACAGATTGAAGCCGGTCTAGCAGAACCTTATGCTGCATCGGTTTCAACCCTGAATGTCCATACCATTTTGGGCTGGTCGCTCTCAGGAATTCTGGCAATCGTCACCGCATGGCGCTATGTGATTCGGTTGCAGGAAAGACCACAGTTACCCATTCCTTACCTCGCCGCGAGTGTACTCCTAGTTGGGCTAGTTTGTGTTCAGACCTACCTGGGCAGCTTACTCGTGTGGGTCTATGGCTTGCATACGATTCCTGTTGTAGATGCAATCAGAGAGGGCTTGTCATGAATCCAGACCTGCTAAAAGAGTGGGGTAGTTTGGGAGTAAATGGGTTGCCCTACCAAATTCCCATCCATCCCAACCTGGTGCATCTAACTCTAGGCTTATTTATCGTAGCGATCGCCTTTGACATTGTAGGGGTGCTGTTTCCCCTGGACAAGGCGGCATTTAAGTTTCTGGCGATTCCTGTTACCCGCTCATCGCTGTTTGATGTCGGGTGGTATAACCTGCTGGCATCCGCAATCATTACCTTTTTTACGGTCATGGCGGGTTTGTTTGAAGTTTCTTTGGCTGCACCGCTTGCCGATGTCACCAGCGCCTGGGGGCTTCATGCCCTGCAAACGATGATTCTACACGGTGTAGGAGGGGTGCTGATTTTGACCTTGATTGTGGGAATGACCGTTTGGCGGGGCTTTCAACGCTATAGCTGGCGCAAAGACATGGCAAGACAGGTGCAGTGGAGTTATCTCGCTGCTGGTTTATTTGTTTTTGCTCTGATGTTTGTGCAGGGAACCCTGGGTGCACATCTGGGTGCTGAGTTCGGCATTCACATTACAGCCGATCAAATGCTGCACTTGGGCGAAAATCCTAATCAACTGTAGGGAAGGCAGAAGGCAAAGGGCAAAGGGCAGAAGTAACCCTTTGTGAAGGCAGAAGGCAAAGGGCAAAGGGCAGAAGTAACCCTTAGTTTTTCCTCCTCCTACCTTCTACCTTCTATCTCCTGCCTTCTACCTCCTGCCTTCTGCCTCCTGCCTTCTGCCTTCTCCTCTCAGTTCGCTGTTCTAACTATGGTCTGATCGCTGTCATGCTCAAACTCCGCGCAATTCTAATAATGACGGTCTATGCCATCCTGGCTGCCTTGGCTAGCTTTTGGATGGCGAAGCAATCCTATTCCTGGTTTCCGCCAGAAGCGGCAGCAGAAGCGAAGTTGCAGGATGATTTATTTAGTCTCTTCACTGGGTTAGGCACATTCATTTACTTAGGTGTAATCGGCCCTTTCCTCTACTCGTTGGTCTTTCATCGTGCCAGTAAGTATGACATGAGCGATGGGCCTCCGATTGAAGGCAATACCTGGCTGGAGATTGTCTGGACGGCAGTGCCATTGGTTTTGGTGTTAACGCTTTCCTTTGTCAGCTATCGTACTTACGAAAAAATGGCGGTGCGGGGTCCGATGGAACTGGTGCATTTGCACATGCCTGAGATGATGCAATCTGCTTACGCTAAACCCTTTGATAGCACGCCTCAGCAGGATATTCAGAATGCAATGGAAACTGCTCCCATTGAGCAAATTGACGTGACTGCTAAGCAATGGGCATGGATTTTCCATTATCCAAAACAGGATATCACCAGCACTGAGTTACATTTACCTGTCGATCGCCGGGTGCGGTTCACGTTGCGATCGGAGGATGTGTTGCATGGGTTTTACATTCCAGCATTTCGCCTCAAGCAAGATATCGTTCCCAATCGCGAAATCGATTTTGAACTGACTCCGGTTAAAACTGGAACCTATCGCCTGCGCGATTCCATGTTTAGTGGCACTTACTTTGCGGCAAATCAGGCAGATGTCGTTGTTCAGCCAGTCAACGAGTATCAACAATGGCTTGCCGATGCTGCTTCTCAGTCGCCTACCCCTGCCTTTAATCAGGCTGCTTTTGAGTATAGCCAAGCAAACGATCGGGAAGGTGCAACGAAAGACAAGGTAGCCGTTCGCGGTTGGGACACCATCCCACCTGCACCGCCGCCTGTGGTGAATTATGCCCCTAAGCATGAACCGGATATAGCAGTCCTAAACCATTCGTGAAAAACAAGATCCCCGACTTTCAAGAAGTCGGGTATCTGAGCCGTCCGCCTGCCTGATGTGGCTTGCTCTCATTTAGCGTTAACGTAGCGTCCCGTAAGGAATCGCTCAAGGATTAGTAATTTATGACGAACATCTCGATCGATGCTCCAGAAGTCGTTCGCGGACAGCCATATCCCGGTGCGCCCGACAACTGGAAGCGATTTTTCACCTTCAGCACGGATCACAAAGTCATCGGCATCCAATATATTGTCACGTCTTTTGTCTTTTTCCTGATTGGAGGCTTGTTGTCGATGGTAATGCGGGGTGAACTGATTACCCCCGAAGCCGATCTAGTCGATCGCACCGTTTATAATGCGCTGTTCACGATGCATGGCTCGATCATGCTGTTTATGTGGACATTCCCCGTTCTAGTGGGGCTGGGAAATTATCTAGTGCCGTTGATGATTGGGGCACGAGATATGGCATTTCCTCGCCTCAATGCGGTTTCGTTTTGGATGATTCCGGTGGTGGGCATTCTCATGCTTGCCAGCTTTCTAGTGCCGGGAGGCGCATCACAATCTGGATGGTGGGCATACCCGCCTGTAAGTTTGCAAAACCCAACCGGACATCTGATTAACGGGCAAGTGTTGTGGATTTTGGCAGTGGCAATTTCGGGTGTGTCTTCGATCATGGGTGCGGTGAATTTTGTCACCACCATCTTCCGGATGCGGGCACCGGGAATGACTTGGTTTAAAACCCCTGCCTTTGTCTGGGCAGTGCTGGGGGCGCAGTTAATTCAACTATATGGACTGCCTGCACTGACCGGAGGGGCAGTCATGCTGTTGCTCGATATCACGATCGGCACCAGTTTTTTTGCACCAGAGCGGGGCGGCAACCCTATACTTTATCAGCACTTTTTCTGGTTTTATTCCCATCCGGCAGTCTATGTGATGATTCTGCCAGCGTTTGGTATGTTTTCTGAAATTTTGCCCGTTCATGCCCGTAAACCCCTATTTGGCTATCGCGTGATTGCGGCATCATCTATTTTGATTACGGTTGTCAGTGGTGTGGTGTGGGTGCATCATATGTTTGCCAGTGCCACTCCTGCTTGGATGCGGATACTGTTCATGGTGACATCTATGCTGGTTGCCATTCCGTCCGGTATTAAAGTATTTGGCTGGGTTGCAACGATTTGGGGTGGCAAGATTCGCTTCACCACGCCAATGCTATTTGCGCTGGGCGGCATTAGTAACTGGCTATTTGCTGGAATTACCGGAATTTTTCTGGCTTCTGTGCCGATCGATATTCACGTTAACAACACCTACTTTGTGGTCGGACATTTCCATTACGTACTGTATGGCGCGATTGTGATGGGCATCTATGCCGGAATCTATCACTGGTTCCCTAAAATGACTGGACGTATGTACTACGAGGGGTTGGGCAAACTGCACTTTGCCTTGACTTACCTGGGAACGGCGTTAACCTTCCTGCCTATGCACCCCGCTGGATTGATGGGAATGCCCCGTCGTGTCGCTTCCTATGACCTAGAATTTGCCTACTGGAATGTCCTAGCGAGTCTTGGCGGGTTTCTGTTGGGGTTGTCTACGCTACCGTTTATTCTCAACATGGTGAGTTCCTGGATTCGGGGCGACAAAGTGGGCAACAATCCCTGGCGAGCATACGGCTTAGAGTGGCTCACCTCTTCACCGCCCACAGTAGAAAACTTTGAAGAAACGCCGATTGTGGTTTCGCGTCCCTACGGCTACGGTAGCAACGAACCATTGGTAGGGAACGTTCCTAACCCAGGCTTGACTGAATTTCCTGAATCTTTCACGCAGAAGACAACATCATGACAGCAGAAAAGGCGATTGCACAAGACGTTGAAGCTAACGTTCGGCAGCACCAGGAGCATGACGAAGCTGGAAACAGCAAATTTGGCTTTATCGTGTTTCTGCTGTCGGAAAGTGTCATCTTCCTGAGCTTCTTCGCAGGTTACATTGTCTACAAAACCACCAGCCCTGACTGGTATCCACCAGGCGTTACTGGCTTGGAAACTAGAGAGCCACTCATTAATACGATCGTGCTGGTATCCAGTAGTTTTGTGATCTACGTGGCTGAGCGTTATTTACACGATAAAAAACTGTGGGGCTTTCGCCTATTTCTGTTAGCCACTATGGCGATGGGTAGCTATTTCCTATTTGGGCAAGCTGTGGAATGGCACGGTTTACCATTTACCTACCAGTCAGGTTTGTTCGGCAGCACGTTCTTTTTATTAACTGGCTTTCATGGCTTGCATGTTCTCACCGGAATTCTGCTGCAAACCTTGATGTTGGGGCGATCCTTTATCCCCGGTAACTACGACAACGGTTTCTTTGGTGTTGAAGCAACGTCTTTGTTCTGGCACTTTGTTGATGTCATTTGGATCGTGTTGTACACGCTAATTTATGTCTGGCAGTGAATGAAGGCAGAAGGGAGAAGGCAGAGGGCAGAAGGGAGAAGACCGAAGGCAGAAGAGGATTAAGTAGGAAGGCATGAATAAAGATAATTATGTAAAGAAAGATAAACAATGTGGTTCAAACCGTTTTCCCTTCTGCCCTCTGCCATTTGCCATTTGCCCTCTGCCATTTGCCTTCTGCCTTGACTCAATGACAAATATCTATTGACCACCCACTTAGGTATGTGATTTGAGTTTGTTGATGGTTGCGACTAAAAGTTTTTGCATTTCTTCGACATCGTTTAGGGGGGTAATGAACTTTGAGCCTTCAGCTAGAGCAACTTGTTGGGCAATGATCAATTGTGTGTCGAGTTCTCGTAACGAACCCAAAGCAATGTGTAGAAATTGAACATATTCTTGTTTGGTTTTCCTACCATATCCTTCAGCAATATTGGACGCAACTGAAACGGATGCTCGTCTGATTTGGCTGGTTAAACCATAAACTTCCGATCGCGGAAAGCCGTGTGTCAGCTTGTAACACTTAACCGCCAACTCCACTCCCTTCTTCCAAATAAACTGCTCCCTGTGACTCATAAATAATATCCAAGTAACATCCTATTTCTAGTCTTCCCGCTACCTCCCTCCTTCTACCACCTTCCGCCTTCCGCCTTCTGCCCTCTGCCCCCTACCTTCTGCCTCCTACTGCCTTCTAGCCTCCGCCTTCTGCCTTCTCTTTCCCTTCTGCCTTCTGCCCTCTGCCTTCCCCCTTCCCCCTAATAGGAGATTTATATGATCATTGACGACCAATACTATGACGTAATTATTGTTGGCACGGGTGCAGGCGGCGGGACGCTGGCGCGAAAGCTGGCATCTACTGGTAAAAAGATATTGCTGCTCGATCGGGGAGAACTGATCTATCGCGAAAGCTCAGAGTTGGTCGATACAGAAGTTTTTAAGAAAGAGCAATTTCACGCACCTGAATCCTGGTACGACAATACAGGAGAGCCGTTTTCTCCACAAACGTATTATGCGGTTGGTGGCAATACAAAAATCTGGAGTGGCGTTTTGCAGCGAATGCGCGAACGTGACTTTGAGCAAGTGCAGCATCAGAGTGGAATTTCTCCCGCATGGCCACTAAAATATCAGGACTTTGAGCCTTACTACACAGAAGCCGAGAAGCTGTATCAAGTACACGGTAAAGTCGAAGATGACCCCACCGAACCGCCCCATAGCGAAGGCTATCCGTTTCCGGAAGTTGCTCATGAGCCGATGCTGCAACGCATTGGCGACACCCTTTCTAAGCAGGGGTTGCATCCCGTTCATTTGCCGCTAGGGTTGGGCGAACACGGTAGAACCGATGCTGAAGACACCGGAGTTACCCCAATCCTCAACAACAAAAACGTGACGCTCAGAACCTCGGCTCAGGTCGTTTGTCTGCATACCAACCCATCAGGCTCAGAGATAAAAGCGGTTGAGGCAAAAATTGGGGAACAGTCCTATTTGTTTTTAGGCGATATTGTGGTGCTTGCTTGTGGAGCTGTGAATTCGGCGGCATTGCTGCTGCGGTCTGCCAACGAAAAACACCCCAACGGAATTGCGAACAGCTCTAATCAGGTGGGGCGAAATTTGATGAAACAACTGCTGTCAGTTGTGGTGCAGTTAACCTCGATGGCTAATTCTGCGTCATTTTCGCGCACACTGGGGCTAAATGATTTTTATTGGGGAGACAAGGATTTTCCGTATCCGATGGGTCATGTGCAAAATTCTGGTGGCATTTTTCAAGATGTCATTTTTGCAGAAGCCCCTCCTGTTTTATCGGCATTGTCTAGACTCATGCCAAATTTTGGCTTGCGGCAGTTGGCAACCCATTCAATTGGTTGGTGGTTGAAAACGGAAGACTTGCCCCATCCTGACAATCGCGTTCGCTATGTGGGAGACAAGCTGCGAATTGATTACACGGCGAATAATGTAGAAGCGCACGATCGCTTGGTGTATCGTTGGGTTGATGTATTGAAAAGCGTTGAGCAGTCTCAGCCCAATGTATTTAACCGCACAACCCATCCTCGTAGTGATATGCCTACGTCGGTTGTTGCTCATCAGTGTGGCACCTGTAGGTTTGGAGAAGACCCGGCAACTTCTGTATTGGATCTGAACTGTCGTGCCCACGACGTGCATAATCTCTATGTCGTAGACAGCAGTTTTTTCCCATCTCATGCCAGTGTTAGTCCCGGCTTAACTGTCATTGCCAATGCTTTGCGAGTGGGCGATCGCTTAATCGAGCAGTTGAATTGACTCTTCGCTGCCGTTCATCCGGCGGAGTGTCAATTCGGTGAGTGGGCTGACCCGCTTACCCCTACAAAGTCATTTCTATCAAGCCAGAAGCGCTTCTCAGGAGAGCGTTTGCTGCTGCACAGCAGGCTTCGCAAAAGACGCATTTGAGAGCCATGTTTTGGTATGCCCGACCGTACATTTTGAACGTAAGAAAATTGGTTTTCTGGTACTTGGTGCTTAAAGGTTTTACCTGAGCTTGGAAATAACTTCAGTTCAGTTTATAAAATACCCAACCCAGACCAAGTTGGTCTGGGTTTATGATTTATTGATGCTGCCATCAGTTAGCTCCCTTTTCAAGTGGATTAAGATAGGTATCGCTTAACGAGGAACAAAACGTATGTCTCTGTTCAAAAAGCTTTTAGCCAGTGTCGGTATTGGTGCAGCACAAGTTGATACCCGTCTGTACGAGGATTCCCTTGTTCCGGGTGAGATGCTCAACGGCGAAGTCCACATCAAAGGCGGGGATGTCTCTCAGGACATTGATGATATTTACCTGTATGTTGCAACCCAATACAAGCGGGAAGTTGACGATACAACGGTGACTGAGGAATGCGTACTAGTCAAATATAGTCTATCGGAACACTTCCGCTTACAGCCCCAAGAAGAGAAAGTGATTCCTTTTTCGTTCCAACTTCCGTATGAAGCGCCACTGACCCTGAACAACCAACCCGTTTATCTGCGAACTGGGTTGGATATCTCTGTTGCTGTTGACCCGAAAGACACTGATTATATTCAGGTATACCCACACCCTCTCATGCAGCAGACGCTTGATGCGATCGCAAACCTTGGTTTTCAACTCTATAAAGTAGATTGTGAGTACAATCCCCATTTCGGCAGTAAGTATCCGTTTGTTCAAGAATTTGAATTTCGACCCAGTGACCGGTATTGGGGTCAGTTGGATGAGTTGGAAGTTATTTTCGCCCTCTACCCAGAAGCCTTGGAAGTTTTCCTAGAACTAGACAAACGGGGGCGGGGTTTTGGAGGGTTTCTGGCAGAAGCCTTTGATGTAGACGAACGCTATGTCCGCTTTCAGGTAACGTCCGATTATTTGGACTATCCGTTGGCAGACTTAGAAGCAATGATTGATGACATTATCCAAAGTCAACTCCATTAAGGGAATTCCAAGAAATATAAGCATCCCGTCGAATAGCCCTCTTGTCTGTCAGTGGCAGGCAAGATGTCGGGAGCATGTCACCTTTGTTAGTCCCGGCATAACGGTCATTGCCAATGCGAGTGCGGGTGGGCGATCGCGGCTCTTGTAGGATGCGTTAGTAACACATCACCAGTTTTTTCCCATCTCATGCCAGTGTGAGTCCCGGGTTAACGGTTATTGCTAATGCGTTGCGGGTGGGCGATCGCTTAATCGAGCAGTTGCAGTAAGGTGTTGCTGGAGGATTTGCAGTTCATTATCCACAGGGGTATCGTTCGGGCAGTTCTTCAGCACTAGCGAAGATACTGCAACGGGTTGTACTTTACCATGACAATTTCCTAGGAGTGGCTTACTGCTTGTATCTTAACTAGGTAAGACAAGACGATGATCGCTCCTGGATTCAGCACCAGTGGCATAATGGCAGCTAGTGGACTGGATTCTTTACGATGGAACTTTTTACGATTGGGCACTCCAATCACAGCATTGAAGCCTTTATTGCCCTACTTCAACAACATGGTGTGACGGCTTTGGCAGATGTGCGATCGCACCCCTACAGCCGCTATTTGCCCCACTTTAACCAGAGACAATTTAAAACAGCACTATTTGATGTAGGAATTAGCTATGTGTTCCTAGGTCGTGAATTAGGAGCAAGACCCAGCGATCCAACCTGCTATGTTGACGGCAAAGCTTTGTATGAAAGAATTGCCTCAACTGAGCTATTTTCACAAGGCATTCAGCGGATATTGAAAGGTGCACAAACCTACACAATTGCACTGATGTGTGCTGAAAAAGATCCCATCACCTGTCATCGGGCAATTTTAGTATGTCAACAGTTACGCGAGTTTGACTTAGATATAAACCACATCTTGAGGAACGGTAATTTAGAGACTCATCAACATCTTGAAGAAAGACTTATAGAGTTACATGGGCTAAAGCAACCCGAATCCATTGAGCCAGTTCAACTGTCGCTATTTAATGATTTATCACTCCCTGCTCAATCTTCTATTCAATACTCAACCAAAGATTCTCTAAAGGAAGCATATAAGCGACAGGCAAATCAGATTGCCTACGTAGAGAAGACGGAAGTTTAGTATGAGTAATTCTGTTGATTTATTTACAATTGGCTTTACTAGAAAGACAGCTCAGCAGTTCTTTGATGCTTTGGTTAACGCTGGAGTAAATAGAGTTATAGACACACGACTTAATAATATATCGCAATTAGCAGGATTTACGAAACGCAGCGATTTAGAGTATTTCTTACGCAAAATTTGTGATATAGAATACGTTCATCTGCTAGAGCTGGCACCGACTAAAGATATTTTGGATGATTATAAAAAAAATGATGGGAATTGGGAGACTTATGAGAATAAATTTTTAAATTTAATGAGCGAACGTCAAATTGAAAAAAGAATTTCCCCAGAACTGATTACTGGTAGCTGCCTACTTTGTAGTGAATCGAAACCTCACCATTGCCATCGTCGTCTAGTTGCAGAGTATTTGAAGGATAAGTGGTCAAACATAAATATATATCATCTCTAAATATTTATGGCTCAAATAATCTGTCTTGCCAATTCCTGGAAGTTGGAGGAACGTTGCATCGCAGGAATCAATCCTGATACAGGTCAGTGGATTCGCCCGGTGTGTAGCTTGTATCCAAAGGATGGTCGAGTTCCTACAAGTATCCGCCTCATAGAGGGAAGAGAACCCGCACTACTAGATATCCTGGAAATTCCGCTAGAGGAAGATGGCGCAGACTTTGGATTTGAGAGTGAGAATCTCACTATTGCTGCTGGAAAATGGCAACGAGTAGGGCAAGTTCAACCAGCAGATGTTCTTCAATACGGTGGGAACTATCCCCAAATCCTGCATAACTCCAGTAAATATGTAACTGTGCCCTATCTACAGTCCCTACCTTTCCAAGGAAGACGTACACTGCAATTGGTATATGCATCACAACTGTCTGTGGAAAGCATGGCAAGAACAAAAGGAGGCATGAGTTGGAAAGGAACCTTGGTAACGATCACAGGTCGGCGGCTGGTAAATGCCACTATCACTGATCCTGTATTTGTTGAACGACTGGAATCTGGTTATCGCCCTCAAAATCCCTGCTTAGTAACAGTCAGCTTGAGTATGCCCCATCGACCCTCAAATGAATGGGAAGGAGATGATCCTTGTTGGAAACTAATCGCAGGCGTTATTGAATTGTCAGAATCCGATTTGATCCTGGTTGAAATGAAGCGACTGGGCTGGAGTATTGATCAAGGACCGGAATATTTGGAGCGAACTTACAATAAGCAATCACGCAAGCAGTTGACTGCTACTGAAATGACCCAGTTATTGAGCTACCTAAAATCCCTTCCTACAAGCAATCCATGAGGACTTCCTGTAGGGACTTACTTGCTTGTATCTTAACTAGGCAAGACAGTCCCTACATGTCAAGAATCACCATTGCTGTCCAACCGTCATTGCCAATGCTTTGCGAGTGGGCGATCGCTTAATCGAGCAGTTGCAGTAAGACCTCTGCGGAGAGAGTTTTAGCCATCATATAGGTTTACCAAGGACTACCAATCATCGTAAATCCAGACCAGTAATTGGGATGAGAGAAATCCTGATCTTCCAGCTTAGCCAGTTCCGGCGGCAGAGGCAGCTTCTCCCCCGCCGTAGTCCGTAACTCCCCACCCTCAAAGCGAACCTCTCCCTTCAGCATTGCCAGTTGCGCCTGTTGTAGCGCCTGCGCTTTCATCGGTGCCTGCTTCAACTGTTGATAAAACTCCGTCATCAGCGCTAACGTCCCTTCATCACTGATGTTCCATACACTGCCTAAAACCGACTTAACACCCGCTTGTGCCGCTAACCCCGCAAAGCCCAACTCAGCTTCGCGATCGCCCAATGCCGTGCGACAAGCACTCAGAACCAATAACTCCGTTGATCGGGCTATTAACCAAGATGCCATGTGTGTCGGTGCCGTTGCTGGTTCCCTTGACAGTGATATTTCCACCTAGCGTGGAGATGGCATCATTGATTTGAACTCTGCCTGCACCGCTATTATCCCGCGAAGCGATCGTTTGAGAGCGATCGCAAATTTCAGCTTTTGGATGAGAGTCACTTGATTGAATAAAGCCTATTACTTTAAAGCACAAAAATTATCAATTCGTGCATCAGGGATACAAGCCATCCAGCTCATCCAAAGCGAAATGGCAAGGCAACTCAAAGATCAACAGCCATTGCCAAAAAAGCGCTTGCCGGATGGCAGCGCTCAATTGTTGTTCGGTTCAGAATAATAGGTTCTGAGCGTTAAAGTATGTGTTGAAAATTAAGAGCGATCGCACCCCTGTAAAAACCCAGTTCTACTCACTTGGATGCGATCGCTATTTTGGACACTTTGGACACTGAAGAGGGAATAGATACACTACCCTGGTTTTTGCCTTAAAAATCATCTAAGAATGCACTAAGGCGGTTTAGCAAGGGATCGTCAATTTCCGCTGGGGGAGCCGTGGAAGTCACCGCTTCTGCCTGTTTTACTTCTTGTTTTACTTCTGGTACGAATGGACGAGAAGACTCAGATTTCGGCTGCTGATTGACGAGAATACTCAACTGAGCCAATTGCCCAGAGAGTTGATGTAGCTGACGTTCAATTGCATCTAATCGGCTGGATTCTCTGTGCAAAAGTTGATTGAGTTGGGGTTCTATTGCCTCCAACCGACTAGATTCTCGACTAGATTCACGAGCCATAAAACGTTGTTCAAACTCAGCCAATTGACGTTTGAGTTCAGCCACTGGCTGTTCCATCTGCCCCGCTTTGGGCGTTGTCGGTCTTACAGATTCGGGTACGCACAAAAATTGCCATAAAGCTTCTTTACAGAGGTCGCTAAACGTTTTGTGCGGTTGTTTCATTAACTCCGTTTCCACAACCGCTAACAATGTTTCGTCAGCCACCTCTGAATTGAACGTAACCGGTTTAGTGATCTTTTTCGACCAAGGGAACATTAGTTTCAGACCTTAGCGGAGCGAGTTGCCGATGCTGCCAACTGAGCTTCACCATAAATATACTGCCCTAAGGCATTGGCTTGGCGGGAGGGTGCAGCTAAGTGGGCATTGATTTTAGCCTCTTTGAGTAGACGTTGGATGTCATCCCAGAAGAACTCACCACCCCCGCCGGTGAGAATCACATCCGTGACGCGCTCCGGCAGCCATGCTAGCACGCGGCTACAC